>PLTJ01000291.1 GCA_003164455.1 Acetobacteraceae bacterium | reverse complement strand
GCGGACACTGGGGCATCGAGAACCGACTGCACTGGGTATTGGATGTCGTCTTCCGCGACGATCTGGCGCGGCTGCGAACCGGCTACGGACCACAAAACATGGCCGTCATCAAGCACGCCGCCCTCATTCTGCCGTCTCAGGCAAAACCCACCATCAGCCTGAAAAACCGCAGAAAACGCGCCGGTTGGAACCAGGACTATCTCGCAGCCGTCATCGGGGGGACCGCATAGCTCATTCACTCAATTCCCCTGCAATCCGACGTTGGGCGGGTTGCCACGACGGCACGCCTACTGGCACGGTGGCGAAAAAATCCATCGGCCCCGCAACGCGTAAATGGGAGGAATCGCCGTGCCCAGCGATGGCGGATCCATCGTGCGCGGCGTTAGTGCGGTGCGAACCGAAGTTGCCTGGCGGTGCCGCCAAATCCCCAATTCAGCATTCTGCTAGTCCGATACGAAAATTGCGGGAAGCCGCGGTATCCGGAGCAGGGTTGCCCAAAAAATTCTGTGATAGCCATCAAGGTCGTCGCAGAAAATATGCTCATTGAAACGGCCGGTCCGCATCATGTAAAGGCCAGCATCATCGGCCGGGTTGATAATCCGGATCGGCTGCATTGCCTGCAGTCCCGCCGGCTCGTCCAGCAGACGCTCGACATCGTCGAAACGCAGGATGATCCGCTCAATAATGGACTGGTCCGTACCCATTTCCCGACTAAGATTGTGGTCAAAGTTGACGGAATGCATGACCTTGCGAAGAGCCTTAAAATAACTGTTGTGTTTTGTTACTACCCTTTCTTCGCTGTATTCGAGAAACCCCTTCATCATCTCGATCCAGTAGCTCTTGCCGGCGGTAAACATCTTCAAGTCCTGCGGCTGGTCATGCTGGAGCTTCGTGACCAAAGCTTCAATCCCGGGCCGCCGGGCCTCGCGCCCGCTGTCGGGAAGGACGAACATCGGGTCGATGTAGCCAAAGCGCGCACCATCCATCTGGATGAAGGAATCCAGCAGCCCATACCGGGGCGCCAGATATTCGTCCTTCTTGGCGAATATGAACACGGCCCGCTTGCCTTTGCCGAAGCCGTAATCCGTTGTGGCGACGAACGAATGCGCCGGAAAATATTTCGATATCGGCTTTATATAGCGCTTGCGCAATTCGATCATGTCGTGGGTTTCGACGATCAGCACTTCCCGTGTTCGCTCGGCGATCTCGGCCAGCACCGGGGAAACATAGGGATAAACCGAGAACGCGAGCGTGACGTCAAAGGTATCCGTATAGATCGTCGGGTCAGTCAGGTCCCGCTCGTAGAAAGACACCCGCGAGATCCCGTTATGGGCATTCACGGCCTGCCCGATCTTGACAAAATACGGATCGTATTCGTACCCATCGACCAGGGATGCCCCGCGCTGCCGTGCAAGCCTGCTCAACTCGCCCAGGTTGCATCCGCAATCCAGCACAGACTTGCCGGTAAAGTTGAACGCGTCGAACAGCGTGGAGCGGTCCGCCCGGTAACCGGGCGAGACTTGGTCGCCAACACGAACGGACTGGTATTTGTTTGATGTCTTGTAGTCCATATGGGACGAGACACTGATATATTGCCGGTTCATCGCGGCAATGATGATTTCCTTCAGCCCGTCCTGCAGCCAGGCAAGGTTGTCCGACAAGCCCTCGATGTTTTTCCCCGGATGCGTGCCATCAGACATGCTGATATTCCCTGCGCTGCGCTCGACGACACCACCGTGCAGCGGTTGCATTCAACCAATGCAACGTGACGCGGATTGAAAGTCGAATCACCCGAGGGGGCCTTGCTACGATCATTAAACGCCTCGCTGCATCAACTTATAGTGCTATGAGGAGACGACAGAAGCAAACCATTCTCAACCAGCACCAGAGCACTCAGTCATCGTCGACCTGAGCAAATACAAAATCCTGATATGGACTTCTTCCCTCGAGAAAACCCGTCACATCAAAATGACTCTGGGCAGAAGCAAAATGCCCAGCCTCGATAGCGACCTTCACGTCAGGGTACTGCGCGGCGTACCATTCCTCATCAACGACGATCTGATACGGCATCCGGTTTTCAACAAAGCCGAACCGAACATAATGGTCTTTCGCGCTTCTGATCCTCCCTTCCCGGATAGCCTCCGCCACGTCCAGGTATCGCGTCAGGTACCACTCCTCATCCACCTGGATTTCCGCCAGGTGAGGGCGAAGGCACGACAGAAAGAAATGCCGGTTGACTTCAACGTGCGCGTCGTCTTGCCCAGGAGCTATCGTTCGGGAATTGACAAGAGAAGCCCAACTTGACGCGATCTTTATAAGGTTTCCTCTTTCCGTCATCGCCACTGACCGAACCTTTGGTTGGTGTCCTGAGAGGTGTGTCGAATCTACCTGGAGTTGCTTAGACAGACCAGTCCAATGGGTTGATTATATGGATTAGTGGGTTTCGCTTGGCAAGGGTAATGTTGCCGGCACGCCGGAACGGTCAGCCGGCTACTGACATTCGCAGCGGCGCGGCGCCGGTCCTGATTCCCTGTCTGTGGTTTGTGACGGGTGGGGATGCGTGGGAATAACGAGGTTGCTGGGGCACTGTTCAGCACCGTGGATTTGGAGCGGCGAGTGCGGCTGGATCGGTTGTGGCCTGGGCAGCTATCACCGCCAACGCTGCGCCGCGCATTCCTTATGGCGGCCATCCAACCTGTCTTGGCGGGTGCCGCGGCGCTTCATGACGGCCTGTGGTGCTTGAACGTCGGGCTGCCATAATCCCGACAGCTCTGCCGGACTGGCTCGACCGACCAGCGCTGGTGCCGATCTGGCGAGCCTGACTGCCGTCGTTCGCCCCGATCCCGACGCCGCGGCTAGATGCCTTCGGCGGATTCGTCCGGCTCCAACCCGCGCGTGAACGGTCCCCCAGAGGTCCCAGCACGGCGAAGCCCGACCGCCAAAACAAAGAAAAACCCCGCTAGATCAACGACCTAGCGGGGTAAGGGTACAGGGAGGCTTCACGTCTGGGAGACGAAGGGGTCATGGACCCCTTTTCCCGCCCACACGGGACGGGAAGGCTGGCAGCGCCGCAGGAGCACTCCCGACAACCGCGGCGAGGCCGTGTCCGGTGACCAACTACCTATGGTGCACCACCGCGCCAAACCACTCCCGATTCACCGGGTCGGATATGCCAGAGCCGCATGCCGCTTGCTGTCATGCGACAAGCGTCTGCAATCGCTCAGCTATTCCCCGAGATCGCGCGTTCCGGGCAGCTCAGTGCTGGCGTTCGGCCAATCGCGCCAGCAGGAAATCACGGAATACCGCGACGCGCTTGGAATTGCGCAACTCCTCGGGATAGACGAAGTAAACGTCCACCTTCGGCGCCCTGATGTCGGGCAGCACGCGCACCAGCCCGTCGTTTCCCGCCGCCATGTAGTCGGGCACCGCGGCGATCCCCAGGCCCGAGCGCACGGCCATCATCATGCCGTGGAGGCTGTTCACCTCCAGCACCGCCCGATGGACGGGACCGGGCCTGCGGCCGACCTCGGCCAGCCAGTTCACATCCTCGACGGGGGGCCGGTAATTGCCGAACAGAATGATCCGGTGATCGTCCAGGTCCTCGGCCCGGCTCGGCGTGCCGCGCTGCTTGAGATACTCGGGACTGGCGCAGACGTGCCATTCCATCGACAGCAGATGGCGTTGCACCAGGTCGGGCTGCTTGGGCGCATGCATGCGGATCGCCACGTCGGCCTCGCGCATCGCCAGGTCGAGGTCGGTGTCGTCCAGCAGCAACTGCATTGTCACGTCCGGGTACTGCTCCAGGAACGCGTGCAGGCGCGGCGCCAGCCAGGAGGCACCGAACCCCATGGTGGTGGTGACCTTCAGGCGGCCGGCCGGCTTCTCCTTGCTCTCGGTGAGCAAGGCCTCGGTCATCGCCAGCTTGGCGAACACTTCGCGCACCGTGCGGTTCAGGCTCTCGCCCTGCTCGGTCAAGATCAACCCGCGCGCATGGCGGTGGAACAGCGGTACCTGCAGCGCCTCCTCAAGCGCTGAGATCTGCCGCGACACCGCCGACTGGCTCAGGTTGAGCACATCGCCCGCATGCGTGAAGCTGCCCGCCTCGGCCACCGCGTGAAAAACGCGCAGCTTGTCCCAGTCCATCGTTTGGCCACCCCTGCCCGTCCGAAATTTATCGGCCGGTCAATTGCTCTGCTCCCCGGCCCCAGCGCCGGGAAGGCCTCCTCGTTCAGTCCGCCGCCAGAGCCGACTCGGCACTCTGGGCGGCCAGCCATTTTTCGGCTTCCAGCGCCGCCATACAACCAGTTCCAGCCGCCGTCACCGCCTGTCGCCACACTTTGTCCTGCACGTCGCCGGCGGCGAACACCCCCGCCACCGACGTCCGCGTGGTCCCCGGTGCCGTGATCACATAGCCCTCGTCGTCGAGCGCCACCTGGCCGCGGAAGACCGCCGTGTTCGGCGTATGGCCGATTGCCACGAACACCCCGTCCACGTCCAGCCTGCTCTGTGCCCCGGTGCGAAGGTGACGCAGCCGCACCCCGGATACGCCGGCGGGCGTGCCGGAGGAAACGATCTCCTCCACCGCGCTGTCCCAGACCAACGTCACCTTCGGGTTGGCGAACAGCCGGCGTTGCAGGATTTTCTCCGCCCGCAGCGCGTCGCGCCGGTGGATCAGGGTAACCTTGTCCGCGTGGTGGGTGAGGTACAAAGCCTCCTCGACGGCGGTGTTGCCGCCGCCCACCACCGCCACCCGCTTGCCGCGGAAGAAAAACCCGTCACAGGTCGCGCAGGCCGACACGCCGAACCCTTGCAGCCGCCGCTCCGATTCCAGCCCCAGCCAGCGCGCCTGTGCGCCGGTGGCGATGATGACCGAACCGGCCAGGTAGATGTCGCCCGAGTCGCCCAGGCAGCGGAATGGGGAGGCGGAGAAATCCACCTCGGTCACCAGGTCGTGGACGATCGTCGTTCCGACGTGCGCGGCCTGGGCCTGCATCTGCTCCATCAGCCACGGGCCCTGCACGGTCTCGGCAAAGCCGGGGTAGTTCTCCACGTCGGTGGTGATCATCAACTGCCCGCCGGGCTGCANNGTGTAGCCGGCGGGGCCGGCTCCGACGATCAGGACGCGGGTGGAGTGACTGTCAGGCATATGCCGCGAATCCGCCGCTTTCTAACATCGACCATATCGGTGCCGCACGCGCCGGCACAAGGAGGCATACATCATCGCCCTTGCCATAGGGGCTTTGTGCAATATTATTTCGCGACTCGCCGACCAATCAGCAACGGCGGCATGGCCTACACCGAACGCGGGCCCGCCGGGAAGACCGTCCAGAGATGAAACCGCACCCCGAGATCCCCGTCCTGGACGCGATCGACCGTCGCATCCTGGCCGAATTGCAGGACGACGGCCGCATGACCAACGTGGAACTGGCGCACCGGGCCGGCATTTCCGCCCCGCCGTGCCTGCGCCGCGTGCGCCGGCTGGAGGAGGCCGGCGTGATTCGTGGCTACCATGCCGATACCGACCCGCAGCGCCTGGGCTGGGAAATCACCTTCTTCGTCATTGTCGGCCTGGAGAGCCAGAAGGAGGCGGTGCTGTCCGGTTTCGAGCAGATGGTGGCGGACTGGCCCGAGGTGCGGGAGTGCCACATGATCCGTGGCGGCGGCGATTTCCTGCTCAAGCTGGTGGCGCGCGACACGACGCATGAGAACGCGCTGACCCAGAATCTCACCGGTTCGGTCCACGTCAGCCGGGTGCAGACCCTGCAGACCATCCGCACGAGTCGGTACCAGACCGGCGTGCCGTTCTGAACGGCACGGGTTTCAGGGGGGCCGTCACCCGAATTTTCCGTTTTTCGGAAACCCGTGCGGCGGAATGCGCCCGACCTGGGCGCGGTCGCCCAGCCATTGGCGCAAATCGGTCTCGGTGCGCGTGCGCTCGCCCTGCCGCCAGCTCAGCCCATCCGCCAGGCGGAACACCAGCAGATCGCTCAGCACCCCGTCACGGCTGTATTTCTGCAAAATGACCCCCGCCCCACGCGCCATCTCGGGCATCTGCTCGAGCGGGAACACCAGCAGCTTGTGCGCACTTCCGATCGCCGCCACGTGGTCGCCGTCGGCCACGATGCAGACCTGCGCCTCCTCGCCCGCGCGGAGGTTCAGCACCTGCTTGCCCGTGCGCTTCTCCGCCGAAAACTCTTCCGCCTTGACCAGAAAGCCACGCCCGGCGCTGGAAGCGACCAGGTAGCGCGTCCCCTCGCCGGGGAGAAAAATCGCGGCGACATCGTCCCCGTTGGTCATCTCCACCAACAGGCGGACAGGTTGGCCGTCGCCGCGGCCGCGCGGCAGGTCGCCGGCCTTCAGCGTGTAGGCACGCCCGTTGGTGGCGAACAGGCACAGCCGGTCGGTGGTCTCGCAGACCACCATCAGACGCAGCCGGTCGCCCTCCTTGAACTTCAGATCGCCCGGATCGGCGACCTGACCGCGGACGGCGCGAATCCATCCCTTGTCCGACAGGATGACGGTGATCGGCTCGCGCTCGATGAACGCCTCGGCGGCGACTTCAATGAGCGGGCCGGCCTCGGCGAAGACGGTGCGGCGGTCGCCCAGTGCGCCGGTGGCGAATTTTTTCCGCGTCTCCTCCAGCTCGCCGGCAATCTGCCGCCAGCGCAGCTTTTCGGTCCCCAACAGGCCCAGCAGGTTCTTCTGCTCCGCCGATAGCCCCTTGTGCTCCTTCCGGATCTCCATCTCTTCCAGTCGGCGCAGGCTGCGCAGCCGCATGTTGAGGATGGCCTCGGCCTGCGTGTCGTTGATCGCGAAAGCCTTCATCAGCACCGGCTTGGGCTCGTCCTCGCCACGGATGATGCGGATGACCTCGTCGAGGTTGAGAAAAACCTTGAGGAACCCGTCGAGAATCTCCAGCCGGCGCCCGATCACGGCGAGGCGGTGGTTCGAGCGGCGGATCAGCACTTCGTGGCGATGGTCGAGCCAAGCGCGCAGCACCGCGCGCAGCCCCATCACGCGCGGCGTGCGGTCGGCCGACAGCACGTTCATGTTGAGCGGAAAGCGGGTCTCCAGCGCGGTCGAGCGGAACAGCCCGGCCATCAGCACCTCGGGCTCGACGCTGCGGGTTTTCGGCTCCAGCACGAGGCGAACCTGTTCGGTGCTTTCGTCGCGCACGTCGCCGAGCAGGGGAAGTTTCTTCTCCTCCATGAGCTGGGCGATCTGTTCGATCAGCCGCGATTTCTGCACCTGGTAGGGGATTTCCGTGACCACGATGCTCCAGGTGCCGAACTTGCCCGGTTCGACCGCCCATTTCGCCCGCAGCCGAAAACCGCCGCGGCCGGTCTCGTAGGCGGTCAGAATAGCCGCCGGCTCCTCGACGAGGATGCCGCCGGTGGGGAAGTCGGGGCCCGGCATGTGGGCGAGCAGGCCGGCGGTGGTGATCTCCGGGTCGGCCACCAGGGCGATGGCGGCGGCGCAGACCTCGCCGGCATTGTGCGGCGGAATGGACGTGGCCATGCCGACGGCGATGCCGGCCGCCCCGTTGGCCAACAGATTGGGAAAACCGCCGGGCAGAACGACCGGCTCGCTTTCCTCGCCGTCATAGGTCGGACGGAAATCGACGGCGTCGTCATCAATGCCGGCGAGGAGCGCCTTCGCCACCTCGGTGAGCCGGGCCTCGGTGTAGCGCATGGCCGCGGCGTTATCGCCGTCGATGTTGCCGAAATTGCCCTGGCCCTCGATCANNTGGTATTTGCCGATGACGTCGCCGACCACGCGGGCGCATTTCTTGAACCCGGCGGCGGGGTCCAGGTGCAACTGGTGCATGGCGTAGATCAGCCGCCGGTGCACCGGCTTGAGCCCGTCGCGCAGGTCGGGCAGCGAGCGCGACATGATGGTGGACAGCGCATAGGCGAGGTAGCGCTCGCTCAGCGCGTCCGCCAGCTTGGTATCCTCGACCTTTCCGGCCGCATCGTCAGACATCCGACTCCGTCTCCGCCAACTTCGCCACCCGGTCGTACAGCGCTTGCCGGGCCAGGGGCAACGGCAGGTGACGCAGGCCGAACACGTCGCGGGCGAGGAAGTGCCCGGTCAGGCGCAGCCCGTCGCGCCACTGCCCCGGATCGCCCTCGGTTTGGTCCAGCAGCAGCGCGGGGAGCGGCAGCATCCGCGGCGCCCAGGTGCCGGCCCCTTCGGCGGACAGCGCCCGGCCGGACTTCGGGCTGACATAGACCAACCCCTCGGCCGCACCGGTGACCGGGCAGGCCGACAGGTCGAGCCCGTAGCCCAGATCGGCCAGCACCAGCACCTCCCAG
>PLTJ01000031.1 GCA_003164455.1 Acetobacteraceae bacterium | reverse complement strand
TCCGGCGGCTGTGGAAGGCGCTGCGCCATGACGCGCCGACCGCCGCCATGACCGCGAAACGGCGCGGCGTGGCCGCCGAGGGTGGCTCGCTGGTGCAGGTGTTCCGCACCTTGAATGCCGGCTTCGGCGGCAAGCTTTCATGGGCGCGGGTATGGCGCGGCCCGGTGAAGGATGGCGCCACCCTGGACGGTGGGCGAATCGGCGGCATGTGGCGGGCCAGCAATGGCGAAATGACCAAGATTGTCGAGGCGGGCAGCGGCGAGATCGTTGCGCTCGGCCGCCTGGAGGGGGTGGCGACCGGCACCGTGCTGGGTGAGGCGGGCGGCGCCAACCTGGCCTTCCCGGCGCCGCCGCAACCGGTCTATTCGGCCGCCATCAATACCGCCGACCGCAAGGACGACGTGCGCCTTTCCGCCGCGCTGCAAAAGCTGGTGGAGGAGGATACCGGCCTGGTGCTGCGCCAGGACGCCGACATGGGCGAGACCATCCTGTCCGGCCAGGGCGAGATGCATCTGAAGGGAGCGATGGAGCGGCTGGCCACGGCCTTCGGCGTGAAGGTGACCGCCCACCGTCCGCGCATCCCGTTCCGCGAGACCATCCGCCGCTCGGTGCACCAGCAGGGGCGGTTGAAGCGGCAGACCGGGGGCCATGGCCAGTTCGCGGACGTCAAGCTGGATATCGCCCCGCGCGAGCGCGGCGAGGGTTTCCTGTTCATCGACAAGATCGTCGGCGGGGCGGTGCCGCGGCAGTACATCCCGGCGGTGGGTGAAGCGGCCGAGGAGGCGGCGCGCAAGGGCGCGTTCGGCTACCCGGTGGTGGACATCTCGGTCACCCTGGTCGATGGCGGGTTCCACACGGTCGACAGCTCTGACATGGCGTTCCGCACCGCCACCCGCATGGCCATGCAGGAGGCGATGCCGAAGGCCGACCCGATGTTGCTAGAGCCGATGCACCACGTCACCGTCACGGTGCCGAACAACTTCACCGCGACCGCCCAACGCCTGCTGACCGGAAGGCGCGGCCAGATCCTGGGCTATACCGAGCGGCCGGGTTGGTCGGGCTGGGATGACGTCGTGGCGCTGGTGCCGGAGGCGGAACTGCACGACTTCATCATCGAGTTGCGCAGCCAGACCATGGGGCTGGGCACCTACCGTCACCGCTTCGATCACCTGGCCGAGGCGCACGGCAAGGTGGTGGAGGAAGCGCGGAAGATGGCGGAGGAGTGAACATTGGGGTGCCGGGACGGCGCGCCGTCCCGGCACCCGTGGCTCAGTTGTCCCTGGCGCCCTGACGGATCCATTCGCGGATCGCCGTGCGGTCGCAGGACGACAACTGTTTCTTGTTGTGCGGCATGCGTAACGGGGCGGATGTGCGCCAGTCCAGCAGGCGCATCAGGTTGCTGCTGTCCGGATCGCCGGCAATCACCATCGGGCCGAACCTGGTGCCGGCCATGACCCCTTTGTAGGTCGTCAGGTCCAGTCCGCTGGCCTGGTATCCTTCCCCGCTCGGCGCCGCGTGACAGGACACGCAGCGGCCCAGGAAGATGGGGACCACGTCCTCCTGAAAGCTCACCGGGGGCTGCGCGGCGGCGGCATGCATGGACCCCGGCACCCCGAGCCCGCAGATCGAGCCTGCCGTAACGACGGCGGCCATGACAACGATGTGGCAGCTTTTCACGGCGATATCCTCTCGACCTGGAGCCCCTGGATAAGGTCATGCCTTGGAATGGACAGAATAGCACGACTGCCGCCGCCCGGGATCAGCTATGGTGATTCACGACGCATCGTTGTTGACGCGGCACCGGGGCGGCATACACACCAAGACGTGAAATTTGTGTCGGGAGAGTCGATCATGCGGCGTTTGTGGGTTCTGGGTCTGCTGCTCGCGATCAGTGCCTGTGTGGGACCCCCTCCGGCGAGCCAGCCGCTCGTCGTGTATTACCAGCAATGGTCGGCCGCGCTCGACGACTCGGCACAGGCGATCGTCAAGAGCGCCGCCACCTGGGCGAACAGCCACCCGACCACCCCGGTCGCGGTCATCGGCTATGCCGACCCGGAAGGCAGCCCGCAGTCCAACCGCGATCTGTCGCACACCCGCGCGCAACGGGTGGCCGATGCGCTGATCGCCGACGGCGTTCCCGCCCAGCGCATCACCGTGACCGCGCACGGCTCGGTCGGCTTCGCCATGGACGCGCAGGAATCCCGCCGGGTCACGATCAGCCTCGGCACTCCCTGAGTGCCCGACGGCGCCGATATGCGCGCCGGCGCGGCAGCCGGCGCGCCGCGGGAGGTGTTGCGGCGCGTGTTTGGTTTCCCCGCCTTCCGGGGACTCCAGCAGGAGGCGATCGACCACGTCCTCGCCGGCGGCGATGCGCTGGTGCTGATGCCGACCGGCGGCGGCAAAAGCATGTGCTACCAGGTGCCGGCGCTGTGCCGCCCCGGTACGGCGCTGGTGGTCAGCCCGCTGATCGCGCTGATGGACGATCAGGTGGCGGCGCTGCGCCAGCTCGGCGTCGCCGCCGGCGCGTTGCATTCCGAGCTCGATGGCGACGAACAGCGCCGGGTCGGGCGCGAGCTGGACGGCGGGCGGCTCGATCTTCTTTACGTCTCGCCTGAGCGCCTGCTCAGCCCGGGCACGCTGGAGCGGCTGCGGCGGCGCGAGATCGCCCTGATCGCCATCGACGAGGCCCATTGCGTCAGCCAATGGGGCCACGAGTTCCGCCCCGAATACCGTGCCCTGGCCGGGCTCGCCGAGTCGTTCCCGGATGTGCCGCGCCTGGCCTTGACGGCGACCGCCGACCTGCGCACGCGCCAGGACATCGTGACCTCGCTGGCGCTGCACGACGCGCGCGTGTTCGTCGCCAGCTTCCATCGCCCCAATCTGCATCTGGCCTGTGCGGCGAAGGGCAGCGAGACCGCGCAATTGCTGGCGCTGCTGGGACAACACCCGGACTCCGCCGGCATCGTCTATTGCGGCAGCCGGGCCAAGACCGAGCGGGTGACGGGCTCGTTGCGGGCCAAGGGGATCGACGCCGTCGCCTACCACGCCGGCCTGCCGGCCGAGGAAAAACGCGCGGCGCTGTTGCGCTTCCGTGCCGGCGAGCCGGTGGTGGTGGTGGCCACCATCGCTTTCGGCATGGGCATCGACCGGCCGGACGTGCGTTTCGTCGTCCATCTCGACATGCCGG
>PLTJ01000327.1 GCA_003164455.1 Acetobacteraceae bacterium | reverse complement strand
CTGCGCCACTCGCTGCACCGCAAGGCCAGCGACGCGCGCGGCTTCTATCTGGTCTATGCCGGCCTGATCGCGGTGGCGGCGGTGCTGGTGCTGTTCGGCAGCGACGCCCTGCTCGGCCTGCTGACCAANNGTGTTCCTGCTGCTGCTGTGCAACGACAAGGAAGTGCTGGGGCCGTGGGTGAACGGCCGCTGGCTGAACCTGTTCACCGGCGCGGTGATCTGGGTGCTGGTCACGATGTCCATCATCCTGACCGCGGCCACTGTGTTCCCCGACATGACGGGTGCGACGATCGTATCCATCCTCGGTGGTGGCACGGCCCTTGGCGTCGCCGGGTTCGCCGTCTTCGCGGTGCTGCGCCGCCGGCGGGCCGAGCCGGCCATGGCGGAGGACCTGGCCGATCTCGACCACGCGCGGTCGATGCGCGCGGTGTGGCGGATGCCGCCGCTGGAGGCGCTGCCCGCGCCGAAGCTGAGCCTGAGCAAGTGGGTCTGGATGGGTGTGCTGCGCGTCTATCTCGTCGCCGCCGTCGTCCTGGTCGCGGTCAAGGTCGTCCAGATGGCGATGGGACAATAGCGAAAGGCGGGGCGGCCTTGATCGCAACCGTCGCACTGGTCCAACTCGTCGGCTACGTCGTCCTGCTGCTCTGGGGCATGCACATGGTCCAGACCGGCGTGGTGCGCGCCTTCGGCTCCAACCTGCGCCGGATGATCGGGCGGACGCTGCGCAACCGCTTCGCCGCCATCGGCGCCGGGCTGGTGGTGACGATGCTGCTGCAAAGCAGCACGGCCACGGCGATGATGACGACGTCGCTCGCCGCCGAGGGCATGCTGGCGCTGAGCCCGGCGCTCGCCGTCATGCTGGGCGCCAATATCGGCACGGCGCTGATCGTCAAGGCGCTGTCCTTCGACGTGTCCTGGGTCGCGCCGCTGCTGCTGATCGCGGGCTATGTCGCGTTCTGGCGCGGCCGCCGCGGCATCGCCCATGATCTCGGGCGGGTCGGTATCGGCCTTGGGCTCATGCTGCTCGCCCTGCATCAACTCGTGGCCACCATCGAACCCGTGCAGACCGCCCCGGTGCTGGGGGCGCTGCTCGGCGCGCTGACCCGCGAGCCGCTGCTCGACCTGGCGTTCGCGGCGCTGCTGACCTGGGCGGCGCATTCGTCGGTCGCGGTGATGCTGCTGCTGGCCTCGCTGGCCGGCGCCAACGTGATCACGCCGGTGGCGGCCATCGCGCTGGTGCTCGGCGCCAACCTCGGCGGCACCATCCCGCCGGTGCTGGAGGCAACGACCGCGGACCCGAGCAGCCGACGCCTGCCGGTCGGCAACCTCGCCTTCCGTGCCCTGGGCTGCGTTGTCGTGCTGCCGTTCGCCCATCCGATCGCGGAGGCGCTCTGGCGGTTCACGCCGGACCCGGCCGCCAACATCGTCAACTTCCACATCGCGTTCAATGTCGCGCTGGCCGTGGTTTTCGTCGGACTGCTCGACTCCGCCGCCCGGCTGCTCACGCGCGCGTTGCCGGACCAGCAAAGCAGCGGCGCGGTTGCCGTCCAGCCGCTCTATCTCGACGAGACCGTGCTGGACACGCCCTATCTGGCGCTGACGAATGCCTCGCGCGAAGCGTTGCGGATGGCGGACCTGGTCGACGCCATGCTGCGGCGCCTGCTGCAGGCGGTGACCGGAAATGATACGGAGGCGATCAGGGAGATCGCGGACACCGGCAAGGCCCTGGGGCGGGGACAGAAGGCGCTGAAATCCTATCTGACCCAACTCGGCACCGACGGGCTTTCCGACATCGATGCCAGACGCCACGGCCACGTGCTCGATTTCACCATCAACCTCGGCCATTCCGGCGACATCATCGCGCACAGCCTGGCCGATGCCGCGACCCGCATGGCAAAACGCGGACTTGTCCTGAGCGCGGAGGATGCGGCTGACCTGCGCGCCTTCCATGGGCGCGTGCGCGACGACCTCGCGCTGGCGGCGTCCACCTTCATGACCGAGGATATCCGCTCGGCCCAGCGCCTGCTGGATGCCAAACGGCAGGTGAACGCCATGGAGCGCGCGACGGGGCGGCGCCATCTCGCAGGGCTGGAAGTCGGCGAGTTCGGTGGGCTCGAGGCCAGCCGGCTGTACCTCGCGATCCTACGCGATCTCCGGCGGGTGAATTCGCACCTCGCGGCGATTGCCTATGACGTTCTGGGCATGGACAGCGACAATGTCGCGGAAAGCCACGAGGAAGCGCCGGGGCCCGAGGACGCCGATCCGGTAGCGGATCACAACGCGACTTCGTGACCGGATGGCGCCGCCGCGCCGCGCAGGAACAGCCCGACGGCACGCACCGCCCAGTCCTGCAGCGCGGCGGGCTCGAGCGCCGGACCGGGACCGCTGGCACGCTGCTGCGGCACCGCCAGCACCAGCACCATGAACTGCTGCGCCGCCCAAACCGGGTCGGCGATGCCGGCGCGCTCCAGCACGCCAGCCAGACGCTGCACGCCGATGCCCGCGCCGGCGTCCTGCATCACCCGGGCGAGCTCGGGGAACCGGCCGATCTCGGCAACCATCAGGCGGCGCAACGCCATCGCCTCCGGCACCAGCGCGGTGGCGAGCATCACCTGTGCGGCGGCCAGCAGCGTCGCCTCCAGGCCGCCGGACTGCTCAAGCCCGGCATCGAAAGGCGGCAACCAGCGCGCGAGGAGGCGCTCCACCACCACCTGCAACAGTGCCGCCTTGCCGGAGAAGCGGGCATACAGCGTCCGTTTGGACACCCCCGCCGCTGCCGCCACGGCCTCCAGGCTGGTCACGCCATAGCCGTCGCGCAGGAACAGGGTGGTGGCCGCCTCCAGGATGCGCCCGGTCAACTGCGGCGCTTCCTCCCTGGTCGGGCGGCCGCCGCGGGAATGGGGCGCCTTACCGGTAATAATAGTGCTCCGGATGGAATCGCCAGGCCGGCTCGATCACGCAGCCCGACAGGAGCGTGGCGGCCAGCGCGAGGCAGGCGATTCGGCGGAAGACGGGCCAACGGCGGCGCGTGACGGTGGTCATGGGATACTCCCTTTCATCGCCGCGGAGAGTGCCCAGGCCAGAAACTAAACGCAACCGTAGCGTTGCATTTATACATAGATTTAATCTTGGGCCTTCTCAGCCCGTTATCAAAGCCGCGGCGTAGGCGGGCAGGGTGATCACGGGCCACGCAGGGTCCGGCGCACCGCGTCCTGCCAGCCGCTGTAGCGGCTGGCGCGCTCCGCTTCCGCCATGTGGGGGACAAAGCGGCGTTGCAGCGCCCATGCCTGGGCGAAGGCCGCCGGGTCCGGGCAAACGCCGGCGGCGCTGCCGGCCAGGTAGGCGGCGCCGAGGGCCGTCGTTTCCAGCACCACCGGCCGGTCAACCGGGGCTGCCAGCATGTCGGCCAGGAACTGCATGGTCCAGTCGCTCGCCACCATGCCGCCGTCCACCCGCAGCACGGTATCGGCGCTGCCCGCCCAGTCCGTCCGCATGGCCTCGATCAGGTCGCGGGTCTGATAGGCCACGCTCTCCAGCGCCGCGCGGGCCAGCTCGGCGGGGCCGGTGGCGCGGGTGAGCCCGAACAGCGCGCCGCGTGCCTCTGGCTCCCAGTGCGGCGCGCCCAGGCCGACGAAGGCCGGCACCAGATAGACCTGCTGCCCGGGGTCCGCCCGGGCGGCCAGCGCGCCGGCCTCGGCGGCCTCGCGCAGCACGCCGAGCCCGTCGCGCAGCCATTGCACCGCGGCGCCGGCGACGAAGATGGCGCCTTCCAGGGCGTAGGTGCGCTTGCCCGCCAGTTGCAGCGCCACCGTCGTCAGCAGGCGCGAGCGCGAGGCGACCGGGATCGCGCCGGTGTGCAGCATCAGGAAGCAGCCCGTGCCATAGGTGGACTTCACCATGCCGGGCGAAAAACAGGCCTGGCCCACGGTGGCGGCCTGCTGGTCGCCGGCGATGCCCATTACTGGCACTGCGTCGCCCAGGATGCTGGCCACGGTCTGGCCGAACAGCCCCGAGGAGTCGCGCACCTCCGGCAGCAACGAGTCCGGGATACGGAAAAGGTCCAGCAGTTCCGGGTCCCAGGCGCCTTTCGCAATGTTGTACAGCATGGTGCGGCTGGCGTTGGTGGCGTCGGTGGCGTGCACGCGCCCGCCGGTCAGCCGCCACAGCAGCCAGGTGTCGATGGTGCCGAAGGCGAGCCGGCCGGCCTCGGCGGCGGCGCGCGCGCCCTCCACGTTGTCCAGCAGCCAAGCCAGCTTGGTGGCGGAGAAATAGGGGTCGAGCAGCAGCCCCGAGCGTTGCGTGACCAGCGCCTCGTGGCCGGCGGCGCGCAGCGCGGCGCAGGTGGCGGCGGTGCGGCGGTCCTGCCAGACGATGGCCTTGTGGATCGGCTTACCGGTGGCGCGGTCCCACAGCACGGTGGTTTCGCGCTGATTGGTGATGCCGATGGCGGCGACGTCGGCGGCGGTGCCGCCGGCCTGGGCCAGCGCCTCGCGCAAGGTCTCGACGCTATGCGCGAAGATCTGTTCGGCGTCGTGTTCCACCCAGCCCGAGGCCGGAAAATGCTGGGGCAGGTCGCGCCGCGCGGAGGCTGCCGGGGCCAGTTGCGGGGCGCGGAAGGCGATGGTGCGGGTGGAGGTGGTGCCCTGGTCCAGGGCGAGAATCAGGTCGCGTGGCATGAAACGATCTCCCTGTCCGCCAGCATCGCCGCTGACGCGGGCGCGGGCAAGCAGGGCCAGGGGTCAGTGGTTCCGGCTGGCGAAACGCTCCGTCAACCAGCCGAAGAACAGGTGCGCCCCGCGCAGGCGCGCCGCCCGTTCGCTGTCCGGCCCGATCAGCGCCATGGCATCGCCGGTGATGTCGCGCAGCGAGGCCATGGCGGCGACCCGCCGCCGGATGAGCTTTTCCCAGGCATCGTCGTCGACGCAAAAATAGGTGGTACGTTCGCCCGGCCGGGTGCTCCGCCGAACCAGGTCGCCAGCCGTCAGCAGCCGCATGCTGCTGGTCAGCGAGGCGCGGCTGGCACCGATCGCGGCGGCAATTTCGCCCGCCGACTGCTCGGGCGGCTCGCAGATCAGCAGCCAGCCCAGGATGCGCCCGGTGATCGGCGGCAACCCGAAGTGCTGCGCGAAAGCGGCCGCGACACGTTCGACCCAGGCGGCGATCTGCGCGCGTTCGGCCGGCGGGGGGGCAGTTGGCACTGGCATTGTCTTTCATGGAATGCTAGTATTTTCAGTGTGAGCTGAAATATGTAGCATCACAAGCGTTTTCAGCATGATCCGGACCAGAGCGGGGCCGGATCAGGGGACGCCAGAAGGATTTTCGGATGTGACCCGACGCGTGTGGCTGGTACTCCCGCTGCTCCTCGCGGCCGCTGGAGGCGTTTGGTGGTGGTCCGCCCGCCGCCCGCCCGCCACGGTCTGGCAGGGCTACGCGGAGGCCGACTTCGTCAACGTCGGTCCGACCCAGCAGGGGCTGCTCACCGCGGTTTTGGTCGGGCGCGGCGACGCGGTTGCCGCCGGCGCGCCGCTGTTCGACCAGGACGATATCGACGATCGGGCGGTGCGCGACCAGTCGGCGCAACTGTTCGCCCAGGCCGAGGAGCAACTGAGGAATCTCGAGCAGGGCGGCAAGTCGACCGAAATCGACCAAGCCGTGGCCAACCTGGCGGATGGCCAGGCGACGCTGCTCCGCACCGCCGCCGATCTGGCCCGGGGCGAGGCGTTGCTGCCCACCAGCGCCGCCAGCAGGCAGAGCGTCGATCAGCAGCGGGCCGACTATCGCTCGGCCCAGGCCAAGGTCGACGCCTTGCAGGCAGCCCTGGTGCAGGTACGGGCCCCGCTGGGGCGGGTAGGAGAGATCGCGGCACAGCGCGCGGCGGTCGACGCGGCACGCGCCGTGCTCGATCAGGCGGTCTGGCGGCTCGCCCAACGCCACGTCGCCGCGCCGGCCGGCGGGCGGGTGGCCGATGTTCTTGCCCGACCCGGCGAAACCGTCGCGGCGGGGGCGCCGGTGGTGTCGCTGCTGCCGCCCGGCAATATCTTCGTGCGCTTCTTCGTTCCCGCGCCGATGGTCTCGACGGTGCACCGCGGCGACCCGGTGGCGCTGACCTGCCCGGGGTGCCCGGCCGGCCTCACAGCCACGATCTCGTTCGTCTCGCCAAGGGCCGAGTACACGCCGCCGCTGATCTACAGCGAGTCGACCACGGCCAAGCTGGTGTTCCTGCTCGAAGCCAGGCAGCCGGTGGAGCAGGCGGCCCGGCTCAATCCAGGGCAGCCCATCGACGTGCGCCCGTTGCCGGCGCGCGCGCCATGACCGCCGAACTGGTCATCGACGTGCGCGATCTGCGCAAGCGCTATGGCGCCCGCGTGGTTGTCGACGGCCTGACGCTCGGCGTCGCGGCCGGCGAGATCTGCGGCTTTCTCGGCGCCAACGGCAGCGGCAAGACGACGACGATGCGGATGCTCTGCGGGCTGATCAAGCCGGATGGCGGCGGCGGCACCTGCCTGGGCCTCGACATCGTCCGCGACGCCTCGCGGCTGCGCCGCCAGATCGGCTATATGACGCAACGATTCAGCTTCTACGACGATCTCACGACCGCCGAGAATTTGGACTTTGTCGCCAGCGTCTACGAACTCAGCGACCGGCGCGGGCGGGTGCGCGCCATCGTCGAGCGCATGGGCCTGGCTGGGCGGGCGGATCAGTTGGCCGGCGAATTGTCGGGGGGGTGGAAGCAGCGGCTGGCGCTGGCTGCCTGCGTCCTGCATGAACCGAAGCTGCTGCTGCTCGACGAGCCCACCGCCGGCGTCGACGCCAAGGCGCGCCGCGAGTTCTGGGACCTCATCCACGACATGGCGGGCGATGGCCTCACCGTGCTGGTGTCGACCCACTACATGGACGAGGCGGAACGCTGTGGGCGCATCGCCTATCTCTCCGGCGGGCGGATCGTGGCGCAGGGTAGCCCGGACGTGGTGGCGCGCGGCAGCGGGCTGGTGATCCTGGCCGCGACCGGCGGGGACCTCGATCGCGCCGCCCGCGCGCTGCGCCGGATGGCGGGGGTCGAGAGCGCGGCGGTATTCGGATCGGCGGTTCACCTCGCCGGCATGGACCGCGCCGCGCTGGAGCGCGCGATCGCCGCCTACGATGGCGATGCCCTGATCTGGCACGACGTCGCGCCACGACTTGAAGATGTCTTCATCCATCTGTTGAGCCAGCCGGACGGGGGCGCTTCGTGAACGGCTTTTCCTGGCGGCGCTTCCTGGCGGTCCTGCGCAAGGAGTGGATTCAGGTCCGGCGCGACCCGTTCACGCTGCGCATGATCATCGTCCTGCCGGTGCTGCAACTGTTCCTGTTCGGCTACGCGATCAACACCGATCCCAAGCACCTGCCGACCGGGCTGCTGATGGCCGAGCATTCGAAATACGAGCGAACCCTGGTCGCGGCGATGCAGAACACCGGCTACTACGACATCAGGACGCTGACCGGCGAAGCGGAGGCGGAGCGGGGCCTCGCCGATGGCGAACTCCTTTTCGTGGTGAACATTCCGCCCGGTTTCGACCGCGCGGTCGACCGCGGCGAGCAGCCCACCGTGCTGATGGATGCCGATGCCACCGATCCGTCGGCGATCGGCAACGCCGCCGCCGCGCTTGCCGGACTAACGGACGCCTTGGACCGGGACCTGCCGCAGACCGTCCGGTCCACGCCCGCCGTGCCGCCTTTTCAGTTCGCGGTGCACGCCCGCTACAATCCTGAACAGCTCACGGTGCTGAATATAGTGCCGGGGCTCATCTGCATCGTTCTGACCATCTCGACACTGTTCATCACGACGCTGTCGATCACGCGGGAACGCGAGCGCGGCACCATGGAGAATCTGCTGGCCATGCCGGTCCGGCCGATCGAGGTGATGCTTGCCAAAGTGGTGCCGTATATCGTGATCGGCTACACGCAGGCCCTTCTCATCATGGGGATTGCGGCGGCGGTGTTCGATCTGCCGATTCGCGGCTCCATGGTGTTGCTGATCCTCGCCCTCGGGCTTTTCATTGCCAGCAATCTTGCCCTGGGGCTGACCTTCTCGACGATCGCGCGCAATCAGATGCAGGCCATCCAGATGGCGCAATTCACGCTGCTGCCCTCCTTCCTGCTGTCCGGGTTCATGTTTCCGTTCGCCGGCATGCCGGTGTGGGCGCAGTGGGCCGGCGAGTTGTTTCCGGTGACCCATGCGCTGCGCATCGTGCGCGGGGTGCTGCTGAAGGGCAACGGCATGGCCCAGATCGTCCCGGAGCTATGGCCGATTGCCGCCTTCACGCTGGCGGTGGCGGTGATTGCAACCTGGTCCTATCGGGAAACGCTCGACTGACAGGCACTTGCCCCCAGGCCTGGATCGGCCGGCAAGGGGGGCGGCCCGATCAGGGCTGGCGCGCGTGGCGGATTTGCCCTTGGCACGCCGGGCGCGTTTGTCTATCCACGGCGCCGCCACGACCCCTTCGTCTAGTGGTTAGGACACCAGCCTTTCACGCTGGTAACACGGGTTCGAGCCCCGTAGGGGTCGCCAATAAAATCAATAACTTAAAAGACGACACTCGCCCCGGACGCCGATTTAGGTAGCAATTTAGGTAGTATTCGCGGGCGTCCGTCAGCGTGTGGCCTGGCCGGCAGTGGCCGGTGCTGGCCGTAACAACAGCCCGCCGAGCAGGGCATATGCAGGCGCCAGCACCCGGCGACTGCACCCACGTTCCTATTTTGTTCGCATTGCCCTACGCTGCCAGCATGTCCGGGCTATCGGCCCTCATCCTCGCGGCGCGCCTCGCCGATCTAACCGACTCATGGCTTGAGGTTCGGTGCTGCCGCGGCGTGACGTTCCTCCCGCTGCGTCGGCTGGCGATGGATCACGGCGGCCGGCCCGTGCGGGACGTGGTGGCACGGCTCCGGTGCCACCACTGCCGCGCGCATCCCGCCTTGGTCGCACTGGTGGGCGATCCCGCCGGATCAGCGCCGGGCCGGGCCGGAGCACCGCCGGGCTGGCGTGTCGTGCTGATGTGCGATCCGCTTGCCCGGATACCGCCCTAACTCAGAATGCCATCCTGCCGCGCGCCCGTCGCCACGATCGCCAGGCCCGCCGCCGGGAAGGGCCGTTGCAGGTCCAGCGCCGCCGCGGTGCCCGCTTCAAGCCACACGTCCCACGTCTCCGCGGTCAGGATGACAGGCATCGCCTTCGCATGCACCGGCCGCACCACCTCATTCGGTTCGGTCGTCAGGAAGGCAAACAGCAGATGCTCGCCGGTCTCGCCCTTGCGGGTGCCGGTCCACGGTCGCCAGATGCCCGCGAAGGCAAAGGGAGGCCGATCAGGGGCGAGGGCGAACCAGTGCGGCACCTTCGGCTGGCTGTCCGTATATTCGCAGAACGACGTGGCGGGCACCAGGCAGCGGAACTCCGGCTTCAGCCACCCACGCCAGTAGGGGCTGGCAAGGTTGCGGACGTTCGTTACCGGCCGGGTGCCGAGGTTGGGCGGCGGCGGGAAGCCCCAACGCATCGCCTCCATGACGCGCGCACCGTCACTCCCCACCCGCACCACGGGCGCGAGCTGATCGGGGAAGATGGCGGGGAGCGGCGGCTGGTTTGCCGTTCGGTCGGACCCGACCCGGAACAACTGCCGGATGGCGTCCCGGTTCCGGGTCATGGCGTAGAGGTTGCACATGGCCGGCAGTCTATGGCGGGCGCTGCCTACCCCTCAAGGCGCCTTGTCTTACGCCCTCCGCTCCGATGAGCGTGGCAAGCCACGCCGGGCGGCATCCGAGCCAATGGTCGCGATCACTGCCGAGGTGCTGGTGCGGAGCGTGTCAACGACTTTGAT
>PLTJ01000107.1 GCA_003164455.1 Acetobacteraceae bacterium | reverse complement strand
GCGTCGCCTGGGCGCTGGCCGACGGCCCTTCGATGGAGGCCCTCTCCGTGGACGATGCCTATACGGCCTGCGTGCGGCTGCTGGCGGGGCGTTAGCTGCCGCGGGCGATCGTCTTCACGAGGTCGCGCCGGGCGATGATGCCCACCAGCTTGCCGTCCCGCATCACCAGCACGCTGCGCTCGTTCTGGCGGCCGATCCGTTCCGCCACCTCGCTCAGCCCTGTGAGTTCGGTGACGGCGATGAAATCGGTGTGCATGGCCTTCGCAACCGACCGGTTCGCCGTGGTGATGGTGGCGAGGAAATCAGGGGAGAGTTCCTCGCCTTCGGCCAGCATGTCGAGCCACCAGCGCGAGCGTTTCTCGGCCACCTCGTCAGGGCGGATCAGGTCGGCTTCCGAGACCACGCCGACGACGTGACCCTCGGCATCGACCACCGGCAGCGACGATACGGCGCGGTCGAGCATGATCTGCGCGGCCTGGCGCAGCGTATCGTTCGGCCGCACCGTAACGACATCGCGGGTCATGACGTCCGCGGCGGTGAGTTGGGATGTGTCGAACATGGCCGGCTCCTTCGTTTCCCCTCGGATATAGGCACGACTCCGCGCGGCCGGGACCGCCTTGCGGTGAATCAACCCCTCAATGCGCCGCTGCCCAGGTGCGGCCGACGCCGGTTTCGACGACCAGCGGCACCGAGAGTGTNNACTTGCAGCAGCATCCGGGCGGCCAGGCCGCTTTCCGCCAGGGCCGCGGGCAGGCGGACCATGGCGCGCTTGATCACATCGGCGGCGCCGCCCTGCAGCGGGGCGTTGATGGCCTGGCGCTCGGCATAGCCGCGCCGGGCCGGGTTCTTGTCCTCGATCCCGGGCACCCAGCAGCGGCGGCCGAACGGGGTGGTGACAAAGCCGGCAAGGCGGGCGGCGTCCTTGGTTTTCTCCATGTAGGTGCGGATGCCCGGGTAGCGGGCGAAATAGGCGTCGATGTAGACACGCGCCTCGCCCGGCGCGATGCCAAGCTGGCGGGCCAGTCCGAACGCGCTGATGCCGTAGATGATGCCGAAATTGATCGCCTTGGCGCGCCGGCGGGTCATCGGGTCCATGCCCGCCATGGGCACGCCGAACACTTCGCTGGCGGTGCGGGCGTGGATGTCCTCGCCGGCGGCGAAACTCGCCTTCAGTTGCTCAATGTCGGCGACGTGGGCGAGCAGGCGCAACTCGATCTGCGAGTAGTCGGCGGACACCAGCACATGGCCGGGCTCGGCGATGAAGGCGCGGCGGATGCGGCTGCCTTCCTCGGTGCGGATCGGAATGTTCTGCAGGTTGGGATCGGTCGACGAAAGCCGGCCGGTGCTGGTGATGGCCATGGCGAAGCTGGTGTGCACCCGGCCGGTCTCGGGGTTGATCTGGGTCACCAGCGCGTCGGCGTAGGTGGACTTCAGCTTCTGCAACTGGCGCCATTCCAGCACCCGGGCGGGCAGGTCGTGGCCCTGCTCGGCGAGCCCTTGCAGCACGCTGGAATCGGTGCCCCAGGCCCCGGTCTTCATGCGCCGCCCGCCGGGCAGCGACATCCGGTCGAACAGCACCTCGCCGAGCTGTTTCGGACTGCCGACGTTGAACGGGAAACCGGCGAGGCGATGAATGTCCTGTTCCATGACAATCATGCGTGCCTCGAAATCCTTGCTCATCGCACGCAGATCGTCGGCATCCACTTTTATCCCGGCGCGCTCCATCTCCAGCAGCACCACCACCAGCCGGCGCTCGATCTGCTCATAAAGGGCGAGCGCGCCGCTGGTCCGCAGGGTGGGGCGGAGGCTGTGCCAGAGCCGCAGCGTGACGTCGGCGTCCTCGGCGGCATAGGGGGCGGCGCGATCGAGCGGCACCTGGCCGAACGGCACCCGGGCGCGCCCGGTGCCGGTGACCTCATCATAACTGATGCAGCTGTGGCCGAGATGCAGCAGCGCCAGCTCGTCCATGCCGTGGCCGTGGCGGCCGGCCTCCTGGGCATAGGAGATCAGCATGACGTCGTCCTGCGGCGTGGCCAGCGGAGCGCCGGCGCGGGCGAGAACGGCCATGTCGAATTTCGCGTTCAGGAACACCTTCAGCACGTTGGGGTCGGCCAGCAGCGGCGCCAGCGCCGCGACCGCCTGCTCGGCCGGCACCTGTTCGGGGGCATGGCCCTCGACGTCGGCGTGACCCAGCGGCACGTAGCAGGCGCGGCCCGGCGCTGTGGCCAGCGAGAAGCCGACCAGGTTGGCGCGCATGGTGTCCAGCCCGTCGGTCTCGGTATCGACGGCCACCACGCCGGCGGCGGTGGCGTCCGCGATCCAGCCTTCTAATGCCGCCAGCGTGGTGACGGTCGCATAGGGGCCGTAGCCCTGGTCCGACCGGGGGGCGGGCCGCGGCGGCTGGCGAGCGGCCGGTTCGGCGAAGTCCAGCGCACCCTGAGGACCCGTCGCCGCCGGCGGCGGCACCGGGGCGGCGCCCGGCTCCTCCAGCCCAAGCCGGAGCAACGTGCTGCGAAAACCCTGAAGGTGCAGCCAGGTTGCAAGCTGGGCGCGATCCGGCTCGCGCACCACCAGCTCGGCAAGGGGGAGCGGCAGCGGCGCGTCGTCGCGCAGTTCCACCAGCCGGCGGGAGAGACGCGCCGCCTCGGCGTGGGCGATCAGCATGTCGCGCTTTTTCGACGGCTTCATCGCCGGCGCGGCGGCCAGCACCGCTTCCAGGTCGCCGAACTCGCCGATCAACTGGGCGGCGGTTTTCGGGCCGATGCCGGGCACCCCGGGGACATTGTCCACCGCGTCGCCCATCAATGCCTGCAACTCGACCAACTTGCCCGGGGGCACGCCCCATTTCTCCATCACCTCGGCCGGCCCGATCGGCTTCTGCTTCATCGGCTCCAGCATGGAGACGCCGGGCCGGATGAGCTGCATCAGGTCCTTGTCCGAGGAGACGATCGTCGTGCGCCAGCCCACCGCCTCGGCGGCCAGCGCGTAGGAAGCGATCAGATCGTCCGCCTCCCAGTCGGCCAACTCGATGGTGGGGACGCCGAACGCGGCGGTGGCGTCGCGCACCACGGCGAATTGCGGGCGCAATTCCTCGGGCGGCTCCGGGCGCTGGGCCTTGTAGCCGTCGTACAGGCGGTTGCGGAAGGTGAGACGGCCGGCGTCGAATATCACGGCAAAGTGATTTCCGGCATGGTCTTTCAGCAGCCGGACGAGCATGTTGGTGAAGCCAAACACAGCGTTCACCGGGGTGCCGTCGGGCCGGGTCATCGGCGGCAGGGCGTGAAAGGCGCGGAAAATGAAGCCTGATCCGTCGATCAGCACCAAATTCGAGCCGGCCGCGTCCGGCGCGGCGCTCAGTGCGCGTCTCCGCCGCCGGCGCCCGGGTTGAGCACATACAGGCGCGAACAATATGGGCACATCACCTCGGTGCCGGAAATGCGCAGGAACACGCGCGGGTGGCCGAGCGCCCCGTCGCCGCCGTCACAGGCAATTGTGCGGTCGTTCACGTGGATGATTTCGGTGGGCGCGGGAGTGGCGGAGCCGTCCGGCATAGGGGCCTCGGGAGGTGGGGATTGCCGCGGGGGGCGGGAGGCATGATAGCCCTGGGGGCGATGCTTTCAAGCGCGCGCTCCGTGCCGCGGCGTGGCGTGCTGGGCCTGGGCGCCGCGACCGTGCTGGGTGGCTGCGTTTCGATGCGGGCCTCGCCGGGGCCGGCGGTGGAGGACGCCTCGATGGGCGCGGATGCATTCACCATGCCCGATGGCGCGCGACTCCCCTATCGGGCCTGGCTGCCCGACGGCAGGCCGGAGGCGGCGATCCTGGCGCTGCACGGCTTCAACGACAGCCGCGACGCATGGGAATATTCGGCGCCGGTGTTCGCGGCCGCCGGCATGGCCGTGTATGCGCCCGACCAGCGCGGCTTTGGCGCGGCGCCGGGACGGGGGCTGTGGCCGGGCGGCGAGGCCCTGGTGGCGGATGCGGCCGAGATGGCGCGGTTGGTGCAGGCGCTGCATCCTGGCGTGCCTCTGGTGCTGATGGGCGAGAGCATGGGTGCCGCGGCGCTGATGGTGCTGGCGACCGGAGCGCAGGCGCCGGAGGGGGCGTCCTATGTGTTGATCGCGCCGGCCGTCTGGGGTCGGGCGCGGATGAATTTCGTCCTCTCCGGGGCGCTGTGGCTGGTGACGACGGTGGTGCCGGGGGTGGCGCTGTCGCGGGCACCGGTGGCAATCGTGGCGAGCGACAACCGCGAGGCGCTGATCCGGCTTTCCACCGATCCGCTGACCGTGCGGCGCACCCGCATGGACGCGCTGGGTGGGCTGGTGGACCTGATGGATGCGGCGCTGGCGGCGGCGCCGCGGATGCGGGCGCCGGCGCTGTTCCAGTATGGTGGCAAGGACGAGTTGGTGCCGAAGGTGGCGACGGCGGCCACCTGGCGGGCGTTGCCGCGCGGCGGGACGGCGGGGCCGCGGATCGCTTATTATCCGAACGGCTATCACCTGATGTTGCGCGACCTGGACCGGGCGCTGCCGATTGGCGACATCGTGGCCTGGTTGCGTGACCCGTCGGCGGCGCTGCCTTCGGGGGCGGATCGGGCGGCGGAGGCGTGGCTGGGGACGCAGGTTTGATCTGGGCTGGGGATATCGCGTCCCGCAAAAACTGATGCCAGCAGTCACGCTTCATGCCTGTCGGCATGCGGCGCTGGCGTCATCGGATGTTCTGCGCTATTTGGGGCGCCAGTTGGACCCGTAGCTCAGTTGGATAGAGCGTCGCCCTCCGAAGGCGAAGGTCGCACGTTCGAATCGTGTCGGGTCCGCCAATCTTTTCAAAGACTTAGCTACCAATTGGCAGGTGGGGCGGGAGGGGCTAGCGCGCGATTAGCGCGCAGCGCCGCTTGGCATCAGGCTTCGGCGGCTCTCGCCGACGTTCCTCGGGATTGTCGCTGGCAACCGGGGGAGGCCAGCAGCCGAGGCGGGCAAGATGCTACTGAGCGACGAGGCTGGCATGCGCCGTGCCCAGGGCGGGGTGCAGAAGATGATCCTTTATTCTGCTCTATAGGTATTTTTTAAGGATATACAGATATTAGATAAAGAATCAAAATAAAGCAGCTATTAAGGATCATCTTCTGCACCCCGCCCTGGGAGCCCGAGAGCATGGCCTCGCCGCATTCTTGTGGCGGTCTAATCATCTGTATAATCGTCGTCTTCTTCCACATAACTGCCGCGCTGGCCGCCTCGGTCAGCAGCCGCCACGTCGAGCAACTTGTTGTAAGCCGCCGGCCAGTCGCCGCCGGCGGCCAGCACGGCGTTGAGTTGGTCAAGGACGCTGTCCGCGGCATCCTTGACCTGTAAAGCGGGAGCGGCCTGCCCGCCCTCGGGCGCAGGAGCGCGCGCTGCCAGGGCGGCTTGGACATCCGCCCTGGCATAGCCATTCCGGTTCCGCCCGCCGATGCGCATCTGCTCCGCCTTGACGCCGGCGGCTGCCAGCATCCTACCCAGTTCGACGGCAGACGCCTTGTAATCCTGTCTCGAAATCCTGGCGGCCAAGTCTGCCGCGTGCATGCGATCGGCGCCGCTACCACGGAACACGGCCAGCACCGCGCGCAGCGCCGTTTCCGGCGTCAGGTGCAGCTTCACCGGCCCCCTCAATAGTTCACGATGGAATGCGAGGCCGGCTTGCCACCTGCCGCCCTTGCGGGAAACCTGAACGCTCTTGAGACGGAAGACGGGGCTGCGCAGGAAGCCGGCAAGCTCCTGCTGGTCGTCCCGCCCGAAGCACGCGAGCCTGATCCAGTCGAGCTTCGGGAGCTTGATGCCCAGCTTGCCGTCGAGCGTCACATCCGAGAAGTAAAGCCATATCCGGCCGCCCTGCCGCCTCCCTGCCTCGCCCTGGAATTTCTCGCGATGGAACCGCCAGCCGATCTCGCGCTCTACATTGTCCGGCAAGATGCCGGCCGGTCGCGCCGACAACCACCTGCTGACCTCGGCTGCGGAGGGATAGCGCGTCCGCTTG
Organism: Acetobacteraceae bacterium; assembly: GCA_003164455.1. Lineage (GTDB taxonomy): Bacteria > Pseudomonadota > Alphaproteobacteria > Acetobacterales > Acetobacteraceae > Rhodovastum. The sequence continues at coordinate 9,148 of PLTJ01000107.1, read as the reverse complement.
AAATGTTCGGCCATTTCCTGCCGGAGTGTGCGTGCGCCAGCGACCATCTGCCTGAGCTGCCGATCCTGCTCGACCAACGGGACCAGCGCCGCGGTGATCCAGTCATCTTCCTTGCGGCCCCCCCATACATTAGCTTCTGCCAGGTCGGCGCTCCGCCTCGCAAATTCGCAGTCGGCAAGCCATTGGTTATATGCCCTGCCATCGAACCCGCCGTTGGCGGCGCACTTATTGAGCTCGGCGAGGACCTTGTCGGGTGCGCAGCCGTTGATCGCTTTCGCACGCGCCTTCGCGATTGCCGGCAGCTTGTCGGCATACGCGCTTGCCGCCGGGGAGAGCTTGGCCCAGAAGGCCGCGGTATGCCGGCGCTGTTCTTCCTCCCGCTCTGCTTCGGCCGCCTCGGACCGCGCCCGCCGCGCGGCTTCTTCTTCCGCCGCCTCTCGTGCCTCGAAAACGTCTCGCTCCGCCCGTGGCATGCGCGCGAGCATGGCGATACGCGCCGCTGATTTTTCCCATCGATCGTTCTGCGCGGCGCGCGCATCTCTCCCCTTGGCCCACCATACGGCGAGTTCCTCGGCGGGGATTTTTCCGAATGCAGGAAGCCGTGCCAGGGCGGCAGCCTCGGCGGCGGCCTCGCGCGTGGCCCGCATCGCTGCAAGAGCGCGTGCAGTATCAGCAGCAGCCGCCTCGCGTGCAGCTAATCTTTGTTCGACTTCCTGTAATGTAGGCACAGCAAACATCATCCTTTACTAAGGACGGTGCTTGCTGTCGGACGGCAGAGGCGGTATATAGAGATGTCTGCTGTAGTCATTACGCTTCTGCTGTCCGGCGGCGCACACCGTCCGGTTTCGACTTAGCCCCGTGGCGCACCAACGCTGCGGGGCTTTTCTTTGCGCGTCTTGGCGACAAGTATAGAGCACATTGGTCCGGCCCGCAAGAATTATATATATTAGGGCTTGATTGGCGCGCGCTGCCGCGCTATACTTACGGTATGAAAATGTTAACTGCATCTCGACAAATCGCCGCGATCGTTTCTGTATACATCCCTGTCGCGGCGGCGGCTGAACTGGACGCGCTCGCGAGAGAACGAAAGCTCCCGCTAAGTCGCGTCGCGGCGGAGGCCCTCTGTCAATACCTCGACGCGCGGGCCGGGCGCGAGGCCACGGAGTATCGGCATGATGCAGCGCCGCGCCGCCGCTGATCCCGTGCAATTGCAAGCGGATTGCACGTCCGAGGCTGCCTCGACCAGCGGCCATCGCTGGCGACCGGGGCAGAGCGGCAATCCTGCCGGCAAGCGGCCGGGCACGCGCAACCGCATCCTGGCCGCGCTGGACAAGATCGCCAACGGCGCGGCCGAGGAAGTGCTGCGCACGGCAGTGCAAGCAGCTCTCGCCGGTGATCTCCGCGCTACACAACTAATCCTGGACCGCGCATGGCCGGTCAGGAAGGGCCGCCCGGTGGCGCTGTCGCTTCCAACTATGCAGGCGGCAGCCGATCTCCCCGCCGCCCTGGCCGCCCTTCTGGGGGCTGTGGCGGCCGGCGAGTTGACGCCGGACGAAGGCCAGGCGGTTGCCGGCATGCTCGAACTACACCGCAAAGCGATTGAAACGGCCGACCTCGACAGGCGCATGACCGCAATTGAGAAATTATACGAGGACAACCAAACATGAGCTTACAGGACCGGCTTGCCACGATTGAACGGCATATGCTGCCCGGCCACGACAAGCGACAGGCCATCATTATCATGGGCGGCCTGCCGCCGGGCGATGGCGAGGATGCATACCCCTACACTGCTGAGGATGGCGCGATGCGCTGGACGCGCCGCCCCGGCGAAGCGTTCGAAGCATTCCGAGTCCGTGTAATGGCCGATCCGGTGCAGACGACGGGCGTTACCGTGTTCGGTGGACTCCCCCTCCCCATTCCGGCGCAGTCATGCCCGCCGGATGGCGCCCGCAGCAATGCGGATGCGCCGGCCGCCCGCGATACGGGTGCTGCCGTCCCTTCCGGCGGCGCCACGTCGCGGGCGGCATCGCCCCTCCCCCCTTCCGATGAAATTGACGAGGAGAGCCGGCCGTGAAGCCCGACTACACCAATGCGCGGCTGAACGCCGCCCAGCACAAGCTCGATGCGCTGGCAACGCCGCCGAGCGCAGTCGAGCGTGACGCCCTGGCCGCTGCGCAGATGCGCGCCGATGCCGTTGCGGCGCATCTCGGCACTACGGCAACGCCGCCGATCGCTGGCGAGAGCAGCTTACAATACCGCAAGCGCGTGCTCACGCCGGTGGCGGCCAGGTCGGAAAGGTTCAAGGGGGCCAGCAGCGCGAGCCTGGCCGGCCTGGACGCCGCGACGCTCGGCCCGGTCGAGGATATTGTTTATGCGGACGCCATCGCCGCGGCCAAGCGGCCGGAGAACTACGCGCCGGGCGAACTGCGCGCGGTCGCGGAGCGCGATACCGCGGGCCGGCTGATTACCAAATTCTACGGCGATATTGGCGCGTGGATGGCCCCCTTCACCTTGCAAGGCGCGTCAGTCCGCATCAACCGGGACAAAAACAAATGAACCTTGACACAATCGCCACGCTGGCAAAACTCGATCTGGCGCACCTCGAAAGTATGCGGGACCATTACAATTCCCTCGGCGATCACCAGAATGCCGCTGGCGTGGTCGCCGCTATTACCAGAATGGGCGCCGAACAGACGCAGGAACTGGCAGATAGTGGCCGGCTCATCGCGCATCGCCGCGTTGATCCGGACAACAACCGGGTCATCCATACATTTACTGGCGACATTTCGGCCTTTATGGCGCCCTTCATGTCTGGCGGCGCTTCTTGCCAGGTTGATCGAAATGCCTGCACTGGCGCCCGCTCGCCCGGGGCGATTGCCCGAGCCGCGAAACAGGCGGCATGGCTGAACAAGATGCCGGCCGGTCGCGGGCGGCAATGATCGGGCACGCGCTGCTGACCAGGAGCGTCGGCGAGCTGCGTTCCCTTTTGGCCCCCTAAGCCGCTACAAACGGCCCCCAGGGGGCTTGCCCTGCCCCTGGGGATAATCCCCCCCCGCCAGCCCCTTGAGGGGCGCCAGGGGCAAAAGTAAAGGCCCCAAACGGGGCCTTTTCCTTGGTTAGGATGGGCGGCAAGCCGCGCGCCCAGCAAGGCCTGATGCCGCCTGATCATGGCCGTGCGCTGGATTACTTGGCGCTGCACGGCGTTTCGGGCTTATCCGCTATCAGGGATGCCCCCCGAAGCTCGACGCCGCTAGAGCGCCGTGTATTTCGATTTGAGACGGGTGCGCGTTTCGTGCATCGATTTCTTGTCGGCCTCATAGGCCAGCGCGACGCTGCCTGCCTCCCGCGCCAACAGATTTCGCACCGTGCTATCATGCCAATTACCGCCGCGCGCCGTCCGCACGCCGCGGTCATTCAGCGCCCTCGCGATGGCACGGACGCCGGTCACTCCCGCCGCCTGCAACTGGCGAACGACCGGCAGCACGTTCGCGGCAAAAGTATCCGCTGCCTCCCGGTTCGCCGCCTGACCTTTCGCTTGCGCCTCGGTCAGGTTGATCCGGTTGCCCAGCACCTTGCCGCGCGCCTTGGCAGCCCCCAGCGCAGCTTTCGTCCGCTGGCTTATCAAGGCCCGCTCCTTCTCCGCCAGAGCGGCGTAAATGTGCAGCATGAACGGGTCCGCGTCGGCGCCAAGCTCGGCGACGATGAACGGCACCCGATGCGCCATCAGCCCGGAAATAAACGCCACGTCCCGGGAGAGACGATCCAGCTTCGCCACCACAACCGCGGCCTTGGCTTTGCGGGCTTGTGCCAGGGCCTCGCGCAGCACCGGCCGGCGATCGAGCGCGTCCGCACCCTTGCCAGTCTCGACTTCCACATGCTCGCCGATCAGGTCCAGGCTCTCGGCCGCCATGAAGCGGGCGATGGCTTCCGGCTGCGCTTCGATTCCCAGACCGCTCTTGCCTTGCCGATCCGTGGAAACCCGAAGGTAGCTGATTGCGCCCTGCATCGCCCGTCTCCCGTCCATCTGCGCAAGCATTATAGGAACATATAGAGATTGCGCAAGCGGTGTTTTGCGCATGCCCGCCGCGATCGGCGCGGCCGGCGCGCTACGGCTCGGCGAGGGCTTGCCCCCAGCCTGAACCAAGAGGCGTAATGCTTTCCACCAGCGATGGGAGGGCAGCCATGCAGCCGAGAGCGCGCCGCGTGCCGGGGCATCCGCCGATCCAACTCAATCCAGGCGTCCCGCGGTTCACGCAGGGCATGCGCGCATCGGTTTGGGGGGTATTGCTGGCCTTCGCCGGGCTGTTATTGGCGAACGCAGCCCACGCGCAATCAAGTGGGAGCTGGTACTACTGCGACCCGGCCCATGCCTACTATCCTTACGTCCGCACATGCTTAGTGCCCTGGCACCAAATTACTCCAAATCCAAACCCGCAATACCAAACCGGACCGCAACAGCTTCCGGCAGCATCGGCGAAGGGTGGTCAAGCGCCACCCTTCGAGCCGTCAACGGATTATATGTCGGGACAAACGGCACCGCCAATCGGTGACGGGCATTGGTATTATTGCGATGCAACGCGAGCGTATTATCCCTTTGTGAAGGCTTGTTCGGGGCCGTGGCGGCAGGTGCCGGCGTCTGGACCTGTGCCGCCCGCACCGCCCGTGCCGCTATGGGTACAGCAACGCGGCGCTGCGTTTCTTAAATATTGGGAGGATGATAAAGCTAATATCGTCTGGGAATATCAGCGTGCGATTGAAGAGTCCAAGCAGGCCGCGGAGGAACATAAGAGACAAGAAGAAGCCATGGCGCGTGAGCGCACACGAAGAGACGAAGACGAAAGAACTGGGTATAAATATATGTCTGTCTCTGATTTGGTTCTCGATAAGAAAATACTATCGCCGAAGACAAAACTAATAATTAAAGGGTTCTATCAACCCGTTGGCGATGTTGATTGGTTGGTTGAATATTTCAGAGTCCCTAATACACCAAAGATAGGTCTTCTTTTAGATGACGCGCCACGGAATGTCCGGGCGACACTGCAACGCTGCCGACTTTCTCATGGATGCGCAGTAACGCTTATTGGCCATGTCGGCGAATGCGAGCATCTATTCCTCGGCACCGCTTACGAGACGGACCAATGCCTATTTGTTGACGGAATCAGATAGCGGCATCGGGAGCCACTGGCTACTGCCGCGCTGCCCGAACTGCGCGAAAGGTTGTTTGGGCGGGCGACGAGGCCGCCGCGACCTTGCAGCCCGGCGAGCGCGAGACTCGATTGCGGTCATATCAGGATCGCCGGTCATGACTGCTTCTCCCGATGCACGTTGTGAGGGGTCGCCGGACGATACGCAGCGCGTCTGCTTCCGACGTGGACCGCCGCGGCATGCTCCGCCGCGCTTCGGCCCAGGCGCGCAGTTCAGACGGGCTGTAGATCACGACGCGCCCCCATTTCTGGTAAGGCGGCCCGCCGCCCTTCGACGCCAAAGTCGCAAGCTGCGCCGGGACGGTCGGATATCCGAGCAAAGTCAGGAATCCCGCAGCTTCATGGCGGCTCAGTTTCTTCTCAGTACCAGACTTCTCCAGCGCGGCCTTGGCCAGTTCCTCAATGAAGCTGGTCGCTTCGGTTACATTATCCATCATGCGCTCCATGCTGCTGTTGGGGCGCAAGGGCGCGCATGCCCTTGCCATCAGCTCTATACGGGCGCGCTTTGCTGCGAGACCGATTGCGACCTGCAAAGAGTGCGAATCTGTCATGTTTCATGCGCGGTGCAGCTCCACGACCTGCGCGGGTGCCGGTGGCTCGCCCATCAATTCCAGCGTGTAGCGCGCGATCTCGTCCGCTGCCGCGAGCAGCACCTTGTCGGCCGAATGGACGTATCGCGATGTGATCGACTGGCCCTTGTGCCCGACCAGCGCCGCGATCGTCGGCTCGCTGTAACCGAGATCGGCCGCCAAGCTGGCAAACGAGTGCCGCAGCGTGTGCGGCGTGATGTCGTCCGGTAGTCCGCCGGCCTTGGCGACGGCTTCCCACGTCCCGCGGATGCCTCCGATCGGCCGTCCTGCCAGCGTGCCGGGAAAGACGAATTCATTGCCGACCACCCGCGGCTGTTCGGCGATCACATCGAGCGCGGCGCGCGACAGCGGCCGGACCGACCGGCCCGATTTCGTGTCAGGCAAAACGGCCGTGCGGCGTCCCTGGTCAACTTCCTGCCACTGTAGCCCAAGCGCCTCGCTGCTACGCCAGCCGGTCAGCGCCAGGAACCTGACCGCGGCAAGTGCGGGCGGCCAGATCCGCTTGGCCGCGGCGGAGGCCAGGCCGCGCGCCAAGGCCCCAAACTCCGCATCGCTCAGCCGGCGTTCCCGCTTGCCCTCGGCGAACGGCACAACCTTCCTGGCCGGGTTGCCGGCCAGCAGCTCCCTATCCAGCCCGTAGTTCAGAATGGTGGACAGCAGGCTCAGCGTGCGGGTAGCGACGCCCTTGCCGCCCCTGACGTTGGACAGGCCGCGCTTCTTGCCGGTCGGCTCGCGCCGCGCCGTCTTTCCCGCCGCGACGGCGTGCATGAACTCCTCGATGTCCGCCCGCGTCAGGCTGTTGACCGGGATGCGCCCCAGCAGCGGCTTGATATGCCGCTCAATCCGCCCGATGTCGGATTCCAGGGTGCTTGCCTTCTTCGGCCGGCCGTCGCGCTTCAGAAGGCGCCCGCTGGTCACATCCTGCCAATACTGATCGCATAGGTCGGCAACGGTCACAGCCTTGCGCAGCTCCCGCACCTCCGCCGCTGGATCGCCACCATGCACCACCGTGGCAAGCACGCGCTTTGCCTCCTCGCGCGCCTCCTCCGGCGTCCATGGCGCACCATGCCGGCCGATCTTGGCCCAGCGCTGGCGCCCCGATGCCGTGCGATAGCGTACCCAGTAGACGACGGCTTCGGTGCGCTGCCGGCGCGCCGCGAAACCGATCAGCACCGAATCGTAGACCGTCTCGCCGGGGCCGAGTGCCCGCACCTCCCGCAGCCCGATCTTCGTCTTAGCGGCCATTTCCCTAGCCTTTCTGCCTCAATCCTAGCGCGCAGTTAGCGCGCATCACGCGGGCAGATCATAGCGCTTAGTAACCTAGCGTAGCAAATGTTTGGTAGCGCTCATCGTGGCGAAAATCGCAGTATACCGCCTGTTTGGGCGTTACTGGTGCTAAGTTGCAATCAACCGCCGAGGCGTCGCAAAAGGGCATTTCATGCCAGCATCGCACTCCGAAGGCGAAGGCCACGCGTTCGAGTCGCGTCGGGTCCGCCAATCTTTTCAAGACGTTCGCTGATGGCGGCGACTGCCGACGGCGGTCACTCTCCTTCGAACGCGACCACCCGCATTTCGCGNNCCGGTTGATCACCAGTTCGGCGCCGGCCGCCACGGTGCCGACCGTCGTGATGGGGAAGCAGAACAACAAAGCCTCCGGCTCGACGCTCGCGGCAACGCCGATGTCGATCACCACCCGCGAGACATGGGCGACGCCCTCGCGGCGGGCATATTCCACCACCAGATCGGTAATGCTTTCGCTGAGCGACAATTCATGCATCGAAACTGATCCACATCCCGCCAACCCGGGCATTCCCCGATCTTATCCGATGATCCCCGTGCACGGCGCAACCGCGGTCCTGGCCGGCCACGCCGGGCGCGCGAGATCGCCGCCCCGAAGCTGCAATCGGCAGCAACACGCGCCGCCAACTTGATCTGCATCAATGACTTGCTCCAGCGACCCTCCGCAGTATTTCATCAAATGTACTTGCGGAAGCCGCTGGCGGATTCATGAGCGGCTTAAACGTAATGGCAAACGCTTTGATTGTCGGCCGGAGAGGAAAGGCAAGCAGGCATGAGTATGATGCTGATGATCTATCCGGACAAATGTACCGGGTGCCACAATTGCGAGCTGGCGTGCTCCATGGAACATGAAGGCGTGTTCCGGACAAAATCTTCGCGCATTCATGTCTATACCTGGGAGCGCCAGGGATTTTCCGTCCCGATGATGTGCCAGCAATGCCATGACGCGCCCTGCACGACCGTGTGCATGCCGAAGGCGTTGACGCGCAATCTGGCCACCGGACAGGTCGATCTCGATGCGTCCAAGTGCATCGGCTGCAAGATGTGCGTCCAGGCCTGCCCGTTCGGCAACGCGTCCTGGGATTTCCTCGGCTCGAAGATTCTCAAGTGCGACACCTGCGGCGGCGACCCGGCCTGCGCCAGGATCTGCCCGGCCGGCGCGCTGGAATGGGTCGAGGACACGGTTGCCGCGCAGTCGCGCAAGCGGGCCTTCGCAACCAAGCTCAAGAACGCATTCTCGGAGGATTGAGCATGCACGGCTGGGTAGGAAAAATCTTGCGGGTGGATCTGACCTCGGGAAAGATCTCCACCGCGGCGCTCGATCCGGCTTTGGCCCGCGACTACATCGGCGCGCGCGGGCTGGGGACGAAATTCATCTATGACGAGGTCGACCCGAAGGTCGATCCGCTGTCGCCGGCGAACAAGCTGATCTTTGCCTCCGGCCCGATGACGGGGACCTTCGCGCCCTCCGCCGGCCGCTATGACGTCGTCACCAAGGGACCGCTGACCGATACCATCGCGGCCTCGAATTCCGGTGGCGCCTGGGGGCCGGAATTGAAATTCGCCGGCTACGACCTCCTCATCGTGGAAGGCAAGGCGGCCAAGCCGGTCTATCTCTGGATCCAGGACGACAAGGTCGANNCACCTGTCCCAGATCGCCGCGATCATGAACGACCGGCATCGGGCGGCGGGGCGCACCGGCGTTGGCGCGGTCATGGGGTCGAAGAACCTGAAGGCGATCGTCGTGCGCGGCACCGGCGCGGTCACGATCGCCGACAGCAAGGCCTTCCTCGCCGCCGTCAGCCGTGCCAGCACCATGCTCAAGGAGCACCCGGTCAGCGGCACCGGACTGCGCGTCTATGGCACTGACGTGCTCGTCAACGTCCTGAATTCGATCGGCGGCCTGCCGACCGGAAACTTCCAGGATGGGCATTTCCCGACCGCCGACAAGGTGGGCGGAGAAACCCTGACGGCCACCGTGTTGCAGCGGGTGAAGGGCTGCTTCTCCTGCATCATCTCGTGCGGCCGGGTGACCAAGGTCACCAATCCGAAATA
>PLTJ01000219.1 GCA_003164455.1 Acetobacteraceae bacterium | reverse complement strand
CGAGGTCGCGTTGCCAAGGGGGGGGTGAGCAATTACTTTATCTGAGTTAAAATCCGGTACGCGCATGCGAAACGAGAGGATGGTCGGACGATCAAATGCGTTTTGATTGCTGAGCAGTGAACACTATGCCTATCTCCATTCCAGCGGAGTATACATTCAGTTTTACTTCTCAATATTCCTTATGAGCACTGGTGTGATGCCGTCATCGGGACCGTGATTCCATCAACGGCCATGAACCTGGATCCCGCCAGACCGCTGGGCGACATCGAGGCGCCCAATGCGGATTCGCTTGCTGAGTGTGACGAAGCGCCGGACCCGGACCCCGCAGGGAAACCCGTCTGTCGCATTGAAAGCACGTTGGAAATGAGCAGAACGGTGGGGTTCTGATCGGCGCCGAGCGGGACCTCGGTGTCGAGATCGGCATAGGCCTTGTTTAGAGGTCCTGCCCGGGAGACGGCGTGTTCCAAGTGCGATTTGCCCAGTACCGCTCCAACCGCTTCTTCCGCCTCTCCTCGGCCGCGAGTTCCGTGGCCGTTGGCACATGCGGCTCGCGCCGGGTTCGCTCGGTAAGCGTCATCACCGCCCGGTCGGCACCGCGCGAGACCTGAAGCCCCTTGCCGGTCGCTTCCGGGGCGAGATCACGGTCCGCGAGGCACCGCACGAGGGCGTCGGCGATCGAGATTGCCCGCTCTACCGCGGCCTGAGCCACAACGATGCCGACGGTGCCCTCACTCGTCGCGTGCGCCGCCCCGTCCGTGTCCGGCTTGGCCTTGCGCAGCACCAGCGCGGTGCGCCGCAGCAGGGGATGCAGATCGGGTTCCGCAGGCAACGGCACTTCGGCCGGTAGTGGGGTCGGGGCTGGGCGGGTGCGTTCGGCCTTCTGCTGGCGGGCTCGGCGGATGACCTGGCGCGCCTCGTCGGGCAGGCGCCACGTGCCGCCCTGGATGACCACCCGTTCCTTGGTCGGCTCCGTGGCCGGGACGAACGGCTCTTGGCTCACCCGCTTGCTGTGCTGGAGCTTGGCCCAGTAGCCACGGGGGGGCGTCGGCACGTCATGGCGCTGGCAGATCTTCGCCAGGCCGGTGCCGGTGACGCCGAACTCATCGGCAAGACGGATCATCGGTCTTGACCACACGAGGTCGTAGAGTTCACGGCGCGTGAGAGGTTTCGTTTCTGACATCGGCTCTGCCGGCGGGCTCAGTCCGCGCCAGATTGCCATGATGCTGAACCAGGAGGGCGTTCCAGGGCCCTCCGGCCGGGTCTGGTATGCATGTGTGTCGGCATCCTGACCTGGTGCCGCCGGAGTACCGCCAAGGACCCGGCGACCGGCCGGCGTGTGCGCCGGCTCAACGATCCGGGCGAACTCGTGACACAGCAGGCGCCGGAACTGGCTCGAGGTCCGGGTCCTGGCCACCCTGGGCGGCCAGTTGATGGAGCCGGCGTTCATCGCGGCCTTCAACACGGAATGGGCTGGACTGGCCGCCGGGATTACCGCCCAGGCCGACGCCCAGCGCCGGGAGGCAGTCGCGCTCTCGCGCAAGATCGACCATCTGGTGGACGCCATCAGCGACGGCGACCGCAGCCCGAGCCTGCGTGCGAAGCTGGCAGAGTTGGAAGCGCGCCGGGACCGGATCGCGTGGGTTGTGGAGGTCCCCGCCACCCGGCCGCCGGCGTTGCATCCCGGGATCGCCGAGACCTACCGCGCAAAGGTGGATGATCTCCGGCGGGCGATGGCCGACAAGGACAATCACGCGGCGCTGGAAGCCGCCCGGGCCCTGATCGACAGGGTGATCATCTCTCCGCCGGAGCACGACGATGAGCCGCCCGGCATCGAGCTCGTAGGCGACCTCGCCGAACTGCTTCGAGCCGCCGGCCTGGGGCCGACACGTCAGGGCAACGGCACCTCAGCCACCGACGTTCTCAACACGTTCGCGAGTTCGGTAAAGGATAGTCAAGGGACCTCCCGGCCCCTTACCGGTCCGGGGCAGCGCCCTGGCCTTATCTTCGCGCCTATGGGCCAACGCCCCGGCTCAGCGCACCATCGGTTCGAGCTGTGCCCGCCAATGCGCCACGTTGCGGTTGTGCTCGTCCAGTGTGCGCGCGAAGGCGTGTCCACCGCCGCCATCGGCGACGAAGTACAGGTCCTCGGTGTGTGCCGGGTGTGCCACCGCCTGCAGCGAAGCCAGTCCTGGGCTGGCGATCGGCCCGGGCGGCAGTCCGATCACGCGGTAGGTATTATAGGGCGTGGGCCAGTCCAGATCAGTCCGTGTCAGCGGACGCTCCAGCGTGCCCGCCCCGCCTGAGACACCGTAGGCAACGGTCGGGTCCGATTGCAGCTTCATCCCCCGGCGCAGCCGGTTGAGGAACACCGCCGCCACCAGCGGTCGCTCCTCCGGCCGCGCGGTTTCGCGCTCGACCATGCTGGCCAGCGTGAGCATGTCCTGTGGGTTGGCCAGCGGCAGGTTGTCTTCGCGTTGCTCCCACACCTGCGCCAGCGCATGCGCCATCGCCGCCTCGGCGCGCTCCATCAGAGCCGCCCGCGTGGTGCCGCGTTCGAAGGCGTAGGTTTCCGGCAGCACGGTCCCCTCCTCGGGCACCGGCGTCTCGCCGGCCAGCGCCGGCGCGCGGTCCAGCAGCAGGGCGATCTGTGCCGCCGTCAACCCTTCGGGGATGGTGATCCGGTGCTGCACGGGATGCCCGGTCCGCAGCACGGACAACACGCTGCGCAGCGAGGCGTGGGCGGGAAAAGCCAGTTCGGCCGCATGCAGCGTGCCGGCGCCGCGGGTCGCCAGCGTCGCCAGCCTGAACGCCAAGGCATCGTCGATAACCCCGGATTTCAGCAGCGCCTCGGCCACCTGGGCCGGGGTGCCGTGCGGCACCATGACCGCCTGCTCGGCCGGCAACGGCCCAGGCCGCTGATAACGCGCCTGCACCAGGCGCCAGCCGAGCACACCACTCCCCGCGAGTGCCAGCAGCACCCCGGCCAGAACAACGATGATGCGCCGCCTCATCGGCCCAGGGCTGCGGATCAGGCCGCCTTGCGGAAGAGGATGGACGCGTTGGTGCCGCCGAACCCGAAGCTGTTCGACAGCGCCACGTTGTCGCGCACCGCGAGCACCGAGAAGATCGCCTCGATCGCCCCGGCCGCCCCCAGCAGATGGCCGGTCGCCGACTTGGTCGACGACATCGCGACATGCTTGGCGGCATCGCCGAACAGGCGCTCCACCGCCGCAAGCTCCAGGTCGTCGCCGAGCGGCGTCGAGGTGCCGTGGGCGTTCACGTACTGAATCTGGTCCGGTTCGATCCGCCCGTTGCGGAGCGCCGCGGACATGGCCCGATACGCGCCCTCATGGCCTTCCGCCGGTGCGGTGATGTGGTAGGCGTCGCCGGACATGCCATAGCCGCACACTTCGGCGTAGATCTTGGCGCCACGCTTCTTGGCGTGTTCGTATTCCTCCAGCACCACCACGCCCGAGCCCTCGCCCATGACGAAGCCGTCGCGGTCGCGATCCCAGGGCCGCGACGCCTTGGTGGGGGTATCGTTGAAGCCGGTCGACAGGGCCCGCGAGGCGCAGAACCCGCCGATGCCGAGCGGGTTGACGGCTGCTTCCGTGCCACCCGCCACCATCACGTCGGCGTCGCCCAGCCCGATCAACCGGGAGGCGTCGCCGATCGCATGCACGCCGGTGGCGCAGGCCGTCACCACGGCGTGGTTTGGCCCCTTGAACCCGAATTTGATCGAGACATGGCCCGCAGCCAGGTTGATCAGGGCGGAGGGAATGAAGAACGGCGACAACCGCCGCACCCGCCCCTCATGGACCAGAATCGATGCCTCGTAGATCGTCTCCAGGCCACCGATGCCGCTGCCGATCATCACGCCGCTGGCGCAGCGGTCCGCTTCGCTTTCGGGTTTCCAGCCCGAATCCTCCACCGCCTCGCTGGCGGCAACGATGGCGTACTGGATGAACCGGTCCATCTTGCGATGGTCCTTCACCGGTATCCACTCGCCGACGTCCAGTTTGCCCTCGGCCTTGGGGCCCAGCGGGATCTGGCCGGCGATCTTTGCCGCCAGATCGTCCACGCTGAAGGATCGGATGGCGCGGATGCCCGATTCGCCTTCGACCAGGCGCTTCCAGACATTCGCCACCCCCAAGCCGAGGGGGCAGGCGATGCCCATGCCTGTTACCACCACACGTCGCATCGCTGCCATCCTTGCCCGTTGTTCGCTGGGTGGAGCCGGTTCAGGCGGCCTTCTGCTTCTCGATGTACTCGATCGCATCCTTCACGGTGCTGATCTTCTCCGCCGCGTCCTCGGGGATTTCCACCCCGAACGCCTCCTCGAAGGCCATTACCAACTCCACGGTATCGAGGCTGTCGGCCCCGAGGTCGTCGATGAACGACGCCTCCGGGGTTACCTTGCTCTCCTCGACCCCGAGGTGTTCCACCACGATCTTCTTCACCTTGTCGGCGATCTCACTCATCGGAATTTCAACTCCTGCCTGCCGGTTCCTGGTCTACACGCCTATCGTCCGCCTCGCCCGCCACTCTGGCCCGTTCGCCGGATCGGCCCGGCCGACGGAACAGACCCGATCGGCGCCGCGCACACACCCCGGACGAGGGTGCGCGCCGCTTAGCATGGATTTGTCACAGGGCCAACCGCACGAATCCTGGTTGGCACCTTAATCCAAGCAGGATTCGCTTGATCGTGACACAAGAGCGAGGGCGCTGCCCTCGACCCGCCAGGGCTCCGCCCTGAACCTGCAAGGGGGCCGTGGCTCCCTTGACCCCATTGGGTTCCAAGGGCCTCTGGCCCTTGGTGGGGTCCAGGGGTGAAGCCCCTGGTGAGGTTCGGGGCAACGCCCCGACTGTGTCACGATCAAGCGAATCCCGCCCTAGAGCATCGCCATCCCGCCATTGACGTGCAGCGTGGCTCCGGTGACCCACGCCGCCTCGTCGCTGGCCAGGTATGCAACCGCCGCCGCCACGTCGGTCGGCTGGCCCAGCCGGCCGAGCGGAATCGACTCGGACAGCTTGGCTTTCTGCGCGTCCGTCAGCGACTCGGTCATTGGCGTCGCCACGAAGCCCGGCGCCACCAGGTTCACCGTGATGCCGCGCGAGGCCACTTCCTGGGCCAAGGCCTTGGACATGCCGGACAGCCCCGCCTTGGCGGCCGCGTAGTTCGCCTGCCCTGCGTTGCCGGTGGCCCCGACGATCGAGGCAATCGACACGATCCGCCCGGCGCGCC
>PLTJ01000144.1:434-2608 GCA_003164455.1 Acetobacteraceae bacterium | reverse complement strand
GTCTTATCTTCGCGCTTATGGGGCTTCGCCCTGTACCCGCCAAGGTCAGTTCAGCCACGGCGGCACGGGCAGGCCCTTCTCGCGCAGGAACGCCGGGTTGAACAGCTTGCTCTGGTACCGGCTGCCGCCGTCGCACAGCACCGTCACCACGGTGTGCCCCGCGCCGAGCTTGCGCGCCACCCGGATCGCGGCGGCCACGTTGATGCCCGAGGAACCGCCGACCGACAGACCCTCGTCAATCAGCAGGGAAAACACGACGTCAAGCGCCTCCGCATCGGGGATGTGCTCGGCATCGTCGATGGGGACGCCCTCGAGGTTCGCGGGCACGCGGGACTGGCCGATGCCTTCGGTGATCGAACTGCCCGTTACGCTGAGGTCGTTCGCCGTCACCCAGCCATAGAGGCCGCTGCCCTCCGGGTCGGCCAACACGATGCGGATGGCGGGGTTGCGCTGCTTCAGCGCCATCGCCACGCCGGCCAGCGTGCCGCCGGTGCCGCACGCACACGTGAAGGCATCGACACGCCCGGCGGTCTGGTGCCAGATCTCCGGCCCGGTGGTTTGCCGGTGCCCCTCGCGGTTGGCCAGGTTGTCGAACTGGTTCGCCCACACCGCGCCCATTTCCTCGGCGAGCCGGCTGGATACATGCACGTAGTTGCCGGGATCGCGGTACGGCTTGGCCGGCACCAGCCGCAGGTCGGCGCCGATCATGCGCAGGAAGTCGATNNTTCTCGCGCGACTGGGTCTCGGGCATGACGATGACGGTGCGGTAGCCGCGGGCGTTGCCGACCAGGGTCAGGCCGATGCCGGTATTGCCGGCGGTGCCCTCCACCACCGTGCCGCCGGGCCTGAGCACGCCGCGCTGCTCGGCGTCGGCGATGATGGCCAGCGCGGCACGGTCCTTCACCGAGCCGCCCGGATTCATGAACTCCGCCTTGCCCAGGATGGTGCAGCCCGTCGCCTCGCTGGCGCGGCGCAGGCGGATGAGCGGGGTGTTGCCGATGGCGGCGTCGAGGTTGTCCGCCGCCGGCGGGGCGATGGCGATTTGCGGTCGGGATCCCATGGCGGCTCCGTTTCTGTTTTCCCCCGCGTTCAACGCAACTGGGTTGAACGTCGGACGGCGACATGCGATGGCGCGGTATCATCAGCGGAGACCATCCATTGGTCGAGAACATTTCCCCTGTTCAGGTGTGGGAAGCGCTGCAAAGCAACCCCGACGCACGGCTGGTGGACGTGCGCACCGATGCCGAGTGGAATTTCGTCGGCATGCCGGACCTGTCGCCGGTGGGCCAGGAGCCGGTGCTGATTCCCTGGCAGGTCTATCCGACCATGCAGGTGAACGGTGCCTTCACCGAGCACATGCGCCGGGCCGGGCTGGGGGGACACCACCACGTCTATTTCCTCTGCCGCAGCGGCGTGCGCAGCCTGGCGGCCGCGCGGGCGGCGCGGGCGGACGGATTTGCGCATGTCTACAACATCGCCGACGGCTTCGAGGGTCCGCTCGACGGCGAGCGCCATCGCGGCGTGGCGGCGGGATGGAAGGCCGAGGGCCTGCCCTGGCGGCAGAAGTAACGCCGGGTTTCGCCGCCAAGGCACGGGCTTGTGTCCGCCGGTGGTGCGAACAAGACTGGCACTCGATGGTCGAGAGTGCTAACAAGGACGCTCCGGCGGACATAGCGGTCCGGCCGGCACGGTAATCGCCGTGCGCGGCCGGTCTGCTTTCCGCCCTCCAGGAGCACCCTTCATGACGTTTCGTCCCCTGCACGCTCAGGTTGTTATTCGCCGCATCGACGCCACCGAAACGACCGCCGGCGGCATCATCATTCCCGACACCGTCAAGGAAAAGCCGCAGGAAGGCGAAGTGATCGCCGTCGGNNTCGGCAAATGGTCGGGCACCGAAGTGAAGATCGACGGCGTGGACCTGATCATCATGAAGGAAACCGACATCCTCGGCGTCCTCCAGGGCGGCGCCAAGGCCTCTTTGGCGACCGGAAAGAAACACGCCGCCTGAAGGCAGCGATCGCATCATGCATGCCGCCGCGCCGTCGCGCGGCGGCAGCCCTATAGCAAGGAAGACAATACCATGGCTGCCAAGGACGTACGTTTCGGCACCGATGCACGGGGCCGTATGCTCGCCGGCGTCGACATGCTCTCCAACGCGGTGAAGGTGACGCTCG
>PLTJ01000144.1:0-365 GCA_003164455.1 Acetobacteraceae bacterium | reverse complement strand
GCCGCCGGCATGAACCCGATGGACCTCAAGCGCGGCGTCGACAAGGCGGTGATCGCGCTGGTCGAGGAACTGCAGAAGCGCAGCAAGAAGATCACCACCCAGGCCGAGACCGCCCAGGTCGGCACCATCTCGGCCAACGGCGAGACCGAGATCGGCTCCATGATCGCCAAGGCGATGCAGAAGGTCGGCAACGAGGGCGTGATCACGGTCGAGGAAGCCAAGGGCATCGAGACCGAGCTCGACATCGTCGAGGGCATGCAGTTCGATCGCGGCTACATGTCGCCATACTTCATCACCAACGCCGAGAAGATGATCGCCGAGCTGGACCAGCCCTACATCCTGATCCACGAGAAGAAGCTGTCCGG
>PLTJ01000436.1 GCA_003164455.1 Acetobacteraceae bacterium | reverse complement strand
TCGCCGGCTGGAGCCTGCCGATCGCGGTGCCAATGGCCTTCCTGGTATCCGGTGCCATCGGCATCGCCATTGAGCGCTGCATGATCCGCTTCCTCTACGGCCGACCGCTGGAAACCCTGCTGGCTACCTGGGGATTGAGCCTGGTGCTGCAACAGGCGGTCCGCAGCATCTTCGGCGCTTCCAACCGCGAGGTCAGCACGCCGGCCTGGATGAGCGGCGCGGCCCAATGGGGCGGCCTNNCTGATGGCGGCGCTGCGCTACACCGCGCTCGGCCTGCGCATGCGCGCGGTGACGCAGAACCGCCGCATGGCCGCCGCCATGGGCATCCGCACGCCGTGGATCGACGCGCTGACCTTTGGCCTCGGCTCGGGGGTCGCCGGCATGGCCGGGGTGGCGCTGAGCCAGATCGACAACGTCAGCCCCAACCTCGGTCAAGGCTACATCATCGACAGTTTCATGGTGGTGGTGTTCGGCGGCGTCGGCAATCTCTGGGGCACCGTCGTCAGCGCGCTGACGCTCGGCATCGTCAACAAGTTCCTCGAGCCCTTCGCCGGCGCGGTGCTGGGCAAGATCCTTGTTCTCGTGCTGCTCATTCTCTTCATCCAGCGCAAGCCGCGCGGCTTGTTCCCGCTCAAGGGGCGGGCGGTCGAATCATGAATCGCGTTTCCGTCGCTCTCTGCGTCCTGATCGTCGTCGGCGGCGCCTTCCTGCTGGCCGCGCTGAACCTGGGCACCGCCGCGGGCTCGCCGTTACATGTGCCGCCCTACGTGGTGTCGCTGGTCGGCAAATACCTGTGCTACGCCATCCTGGCGCTGGCGGTCGATCTGGTCTGGGGTTTCGCCGGCATCCTCAGCCTGGGCCACGCCGCTTTCTTCGCCATCGGCGGCTACGCCATGGGCATGTACCTGATGCGCCAGATCGGCGGACGCGGTGTCTATGGCAATGCCGTGCTGCCTGACTTCATGGTGTTCCTCAACTGGAAGGAACTGCCCTGGTACTGGCACGGGTTCGAGAATCCGATGTTCGCCTCGGTAATGGTGTTGGCGGTGCCGGGCGTGCTGGCGCTGCTGTTCGGCTGGCTCGCTTTCCGCAGCCGCGTTTCCGGCGTTTATCTCTCCATCATCACCCAGGCGCTGACCTACGCGCTGCTGCTGGCGTTCTTCCGCAATGACATGGGCTTCGGCGGCAACAACGGCCTGACCGACTTCAAGGAAATCTTCTCCTTCCCGTTGCAGGCCGACGCCACCAGGGACGGGTTGCTGGTGGCCTCCGCCATCGCGCTCGCGGCCTCGCTGCTGCTGGCCTATGGCATCGTCACCAGTCGTTTCGGCAAGGTCCTGATCGCCGTGCGCGATGCCGAGAGCCGCACCCGCTTCATCGGCTACCGGCCGGAGCAGTACAAACTGTGGGTCTGGGTGCTCTCCGCCGTCATGGCCGGCATCGGCGGCGCGCTCTACGTGCCCCAGGTCGGCATCATCAATCCCTCCGAATTCTCACCCGCCAACTCGATCGAGGCGGTGATCTGGGTCGCCGTCGGCGGGCGTGGCACGCTGGTCGGCGCGGTGCTCGGTGCGGTGCTGGTGAGCGCCGGCAAGACCTGGCTGACCGGGGCCTTGCCCGAAGTGTGGCTGTTCGCCCTCGGCGCGCTGTTCATTTTCGTCACCCTGTTGCTGCCGACCGGCATTCTCGGGGCACTGCGCCGGCGCGATCGCGCACCCGCCCCCTTGCCCGCCGTGGAGCCGGCGCAATGACGCGCCCGCACGACGACACCTTGCTCTATCTGGACAATGTCACCGTCACCTTCGACGGATTCCGTGCCCTGAACGCGCTGTCGCTGGTGATGGAGCGTGGCGAGATGCGCGCGGTGATCGGGCCCAACGGCGCGGGCAAAACGACGATGATGGACGTCATTACCGGCAAGACGCGCCCGGACCAGGGCGAGGTCATCTTCGGGCGCGGCACCGACCTCACCCGCCTGGACGAGCCCGATATCGCGGCGCTCGGTATCGGCCGCAAATTCCAGAAGCCGACGGTGTTCGAGCCGCACACGGTGTGGGACAACTTCCTGCTGGCGCTGTCCGGCGACCGGCGCCCCCGTTTCACCCTGTGGGCGCGCGAGACCGACGAGGAACGCGAGCGGATCGAAGCCTTGCTAGCGACGACACGGCTTTCTGAATTGCGGGAGCGGCGCGCCGGCGACCTCAGCCATGGACAGAAACAATGGCTGGAAATCGGCATGCTGCTCGCCCAGGACCCGCTTCTCCTGCTGGTGGACGAGCCGGTGGCCGGCATGACCGACGCCGAGACGGCGCAGACCGCGGAGTTGCTGCGCGAGATCAACCGCAGTCACAGCGTGGTGGTGGTGGAGCACGACATGGATTTCGTCCGTGCGCTGGACGTCAAAGTGACGGTGCTGCACGAGGGCTCCGTGCTTTCCGAGGGGTCGATCGACCACGTCAGCGCCGACCCCAAAGTCATCGAAGTGTATCTGGGGCGCTGAGAATGCTGGCGGTGAAAGACGTCGATCTTCACTACGGCGCGGCGATCGCGCTGCGCGGGGTGTCGCTGACCGCGGAAATCGGCGACGTGACCTGCCTGCTCGGGCGCAACGGAGTGGGCAAAACATCGTTGCTGCGGGCCGTGACCGGCGCCCATCCGGTCAGCCGCGGCACGATCACCTGGAACGGCGAGGACATCACCGGCCTGCCCACCTACGAGCGGGCGCGGCGCGGCATCGCCTGGGTGCCGCAGGGCCGCGACATTTTTCCGCTTCTTACCGTGCGCGAAAATCTGGAAACCGGATTCGCCGTGTTGCCGCGCGGGCAGCGCCAGGTGACCGACGCGATATTCGACCTTTTCCCGATCTTGAAAACCATGCTGCGCCGGCGCGGCGGCGATCTTTCCGGCGGCCAGCAGCAGCAACTGGCGATCGCCCGCGCCCTGGTGATGAAACCGCGCCTGCTGGTGCTGGACGAACCGACCGAAGGCATCCAGCCCAGCATCATCAAGGACATCGGCCGCGTCATCACGCTGCTGCGCGCCAGCGGCAAGATGGCCATCCTGCTGGTGGAGCAATATTTCGACTTCGCGCGCGACCTGGCCCAACGCATCGTGGTAATGGACCGGGGCGATATCGTGCTGGCCGGGCGGCGCGAGGAACTCGATGAGGCCGATGTACGACGGCGGCTGTCGATCTGAGCAGGATGGGCGGCTGCAACGCGCGCGCGGCGTCCTTTCGCTTGGATTCCGCCGCCGCGGTGCCATCACCTGCCTTGCCGATCTGCGCCAGGAGGGCTGCCTGAAAGCACGCTTCCCGCGCGCCCATGACGGCATGCAGGCGATCACGCTCAACACCTCGGGGGGCGTCGCCGGTGGCGACGTGCTGCGCACCACCGTCCACCTCGCGGAAGGCGCGATCGCCACCGTCGCCGGCCTGGCGGCGGAACGCTTCTACCGCGCCCTGCCCGGCGACGACCCGGCGAACCTGCGCACCGACATCGTGCTCGACAGCGCCGCCGCGCTGGACTGGCTGCCACAGGAAGGCATCCTGTTCGACGCCAGCGCGCTTAACCGGCGGTTGAGCGTGGAGATGGCGGCGGATGCCCATTTCCTGGGCGTCGAGAGCCTGGTGTTCGGCCGCGCCGCCATGGGTGAGCGCGTCCGCACCGCGCGCATCCGCGACACCATCCGCGTCCGCCGCGACGGCGTGCTGATCCTGCACGATGCCATCCGCCTGCCCCACCATGTCGACGACGCGTTGGCCCGTCCCGCCATCGCCGCCGGCGCGCGGGCGGTGGCCACGCTGCTGCTCGTCGCTCCCGACGCCGCGGCGGCACTGGACGGATTGCGCGCGGCCCTGGCGCCGTACCAGGCCGGCGCCAGCGCCTGGAACGGTTTTCTGCTGGCGCGTATTCTCGCCCCCGACGCGGCGGTTTTGCGCCGTGCCGTGGTGGCGGGGCTGGACTGTCTGCGCGGCGGCCGCATACTGCCGCGCGTGTGGATGTGCTGAGGAAACGGGAATGAACCTGACACCGCGCGAAAAAGATAAACTGCTGATCTCGATGGCCGCCATGGTGGCGCGCCGCCGCCTGGAGCGCGGCGTCAGGCTGAACCATCCCGAAGCGGTGGCGCTGATCACCGATTTCGTGGTCGAGGGCGCCCGCGACGGCCGCAGCGTCGCCGACCTGATGCAGCACGGCGCTCTGGTACTCACACGCGAACAGGTGATGGAAGGCGTGGCCGAGATGATCCCCGACGTGCAGGTGGAAGCCACCTTTCCCGACGGCACCAAGCTGGTGACCGTGCACGAACCGATCCGCTAGCAGGAGCAACGCCCATGATCCCAGGCGAGATCGAGAC
>PLTJ01000004.1 GCA_003164455.1 Acetobacteraceae bacterium | reverse complement strand
CCGGCACTCCCCCCTCCGGGGCCGCGACCGGAGCCGAAGCCGGTGCATCGGCCGGCGCGGTGCTTGGGGGCGGCACGGGTCTGCTTGCCGGTCTGGGGATGCTCGCCATCCCTGGCGTTGGTCCGGTGGTTGCGGCCGGTTGGCTGGTTGCGACCGCGGTCGGGGCTGTCGCCGGCGCCGCGGCGGGCGGCGCCACGGGCGGTCTGATCGGTTCGCTGACCTCCGCCGGCGTCCCCAAGGAGCAAGCGCACGTCTACGCGGAAGCCGTCCGCCGCGGCGGCGCACTGGTAACCGCTCGCGTTGCGGAAGGGCTGGTCGCAACCGCCGAGGCTATCATGCGGCGCCATGGCCGCATCGACCCGGCAGCGCGTGAAATAGCCTACCGGAACACCGGTTGGAGGGAATTCGATGCGACATCGGCACCGTTCACTCCTGCGGAAGTTGCCCGCGAGCGAACCATCTATCCAAACCCCCCCTCGATCTGACATCGCAATGTCCGGAGGCGTCGACAGCGTCTCCGGGCGTTCGCTATGGCACCCTGGCAAGGCCAACGCGCGACCTGACGACGAATCAGGCGGCGCGTCGACCCAAAGCCAGGAATTGTCGGATGGAAATTCAAACGGAGCACGACCAATGGACAAGAACCGTATTCAAGATCGGGCCGCAAGCGTCGCAGGCGACATAGAGTCTGCCGTCGGCGCCCTTGCTGGTGACGCCAAGGCCCAAATGGAGGGATTGGCGAGCCAGGCAACTGCGACGGCGGAGCGTGCGTACGGCGAGGCTCGACACCAAATGCGTGGAGCGGCTGCGGCCGCCACCGATTCGGTTCAGCAGCAGCCTCTCGCCACGCTACTCGCGGTCGGATTGGTCTGCGGCGCGGTTGGCTTTCTGTTGGCGCGACGCTGACGTTTGGGCTGCTGCTGTTCGCGCACCCGTGCGAGGCTGATGGTCGAATTGAATACGGAACAGACAACGGAGGCTGATATGGGCCGCGGAATTCTGCTTTTTCTGCTGGGCGTGCCGATCCCGATCATTATTCTGCTCGCGCTGATCTGGCACTGACGGGACCGGGGCAACCACATGGCAGAATCTCTCATGTCGGACGCGAGCGGCGCCTATCGGGAAAACCGGTCGCCTCTTGAGACTTCGACCTCCGGCGTCGCGTGGGCCGCCATCATCGGAGGTGTGTTCGCGGCATTGGCGTTGTCGCTGATCTTGCTGGCGCTCGGGTCGGGCCTGGGTCTTGCTTCGGTGTCGCCCTGGTCCAACGCCGGGACATCGGCGACGACGTTCACCGTGATGACGGGGATCTGGCTGATCGTCGTGCAATGGCTGTCATCCGGCTTGGGCGGCTACATCACGGGTCGACTGCGGATCAAGTGGGTTGGCCTGCACACCCATGAAGTATTCTTTCGAGACACGGCGAACGGCTTCCTGACCTGGGCCGTCGCCTCGGTGATCGGAGCAACCGTGCTTGCCTCGGCGGCATCCTTTATGGTTGGCGGGGCCGCCACCATGGTGGCGGGCGTGGCATCCGGTGCAGCCGCGGGCGCCAGCCAAGGGGTTACACAAGCGGCAACGCGCCCGGGCGGCTCTCGGGCGGACCCGACAGCGTATTTCGTCGACACCCTCTTCCGATCCGCTCATCCGAGTGCGAATGCTGCGGAAAACGACGTGCGGGCGCAAAGCACCCGCATCCTGCTCAACGGCATGCTGAATGGCGATGTTGCCGCGCCGGACAAGACCTATCTCGCGCAGCTCGTTGCGGTGCGCACCGGACTGCCGCAGGCCGACGCGCAGAAGCGGGTCGACGAGGTGATCGCGCAGGCCCAGGCGACGGAGGTGAAGGCGCGCCAGACCGTGGATGCGGCTCGCAAGGCAGCGAGCTACCTGTCGATCTTCACGGCCCTTTCGATGCTGGTCGGCGCGTTCATCGCCTGCATTAGCGCGGCCTTGGGCGGCCAGCAGCGGGACGAGCACTGAACAACTCCGATATCGCAACGCAGGCCCGGACCGCGTTCGTCAGCAAAGCGAGCGTAGCCCGGGATGCCGAGTGCTGTAGGGCATGGAGTTTATCCCAGCGCGTGGATGGGCGGCAGCGGCGAGGCGACGGGGGAGCGGGGGGACGTTGCGATGTCGGAATACGCTTCGCTTTTCCGCCCTATATTTCTACGTTTACTTAACGAATAAAAGTTTTTTGGTTCTTTTTTTCAAAAAAGAACGAACTTCTATTCGTCCCGTCCAGCCGGCGAGGGCTAGCGCGCCTTCAGGGCTACCGCCCGCACGTCATCGCCCACGTGGTCGGCGAAGGTGGTGAAATTGGCCTCGAAGCGGCTCACCAGGTCGCGCGCGGTGGCGTCGTAGGCGGCCTTGTCGGACCAGGACTGGCGCGGGTCCAGAACCTCGGTTGGAACGCCGGGAACATTGGCGGGGATCATCAGCCCGAAGAACGGCTCGCGGCGGAATTCCACCCGCGCCAGCGAGCCGTCGAGCGCCGCGCGCACCAGGGCGCGGGTGTGGCGGATCGACATCCGGCTGCCCACGCCATAGGGACCGCCGCTCCAGCCCGTGTTCACCAGCCAGCAATCGACATGGTTGCGCGCGATCAGGTCGGCCAGCATGCGGCCGTAGACTTCCGGCCGGCGCGGCAGGAACGGCGCGCCGAAGCAGGTGGAGAAGGTGGCCT
>PLTJ01000016.1 GCA_003164455.1 Acetobacteraceae bacterium | reverse complement strand
TCCAAGGCCACCGAACTGAAGAAACGCATCTGGTTCACCCTGGGTGCGCTGCTGGTTTACCGTGTCGGCACCTACATCCCGGTGCCCGGTGTGGACGCCTCGGTGATGGGCGAGATGCTGCAGCAGCATGGCGGCGGCATCCTGGCCATGTTCGACATGTTCAGCGGCGGCGCGCTTGGCCGCATGACCGTGTTCGCGCTGAACATCATGCCCTACATCAGCGCCAGCATCATCGTGCAGCTGATGACCGCCGCGGTGCCCACACTGGAGACGCTGAAGAAGGAAGGCGAGTCGGGGCGCAAGAAGCTCAACCAGTACACCCGCTATCTCACCGTGCTGATCGCCATGTTTCAGTCCTATGGCATCTCGGTCGGGCTGGAGAGCATGCGCGGCAGCTTCGGCGCGGCAGTGATCGACCCGGGCATGTTCTTCCGGCTGTCCTGTGTCATCAGCCTGGTCGGTGGGACCATGTTCCTGATGTGGCTGGGCGAGCAGATCACCGCTCGCGGCATCGGCAATGGCATCAGCCTGATCATCATGGCTGGCATTATCGCCAACGTGCCGCACGCGCTCGGCACCCTACTGGAACTCGGCCGCACTGGAGCGCTCAGCCCGGTGTTCATCCTGGTGTTCCTGATTGTCGCCGTGCTGGTGGTCGGCTTCGTGGTGTTCATGGAGCGGGGGCAGCGCCGCATCGTGGTGCAGTACCCCAAGCGCCAGGTGGGTAACCGCATGTTCGGCGGCGACTCCACGCATATGCCGCTGAAGGTGAACACCTCGGGTGTGATTCCGCCGATTTTCGCCAGTTCGATCCTGCTGATCCCGGCGACCATCGCCGGCTTCTCCGGCCAGCGCGGCGATCTCGGCTGGGTCGGCACCATCACCAACCTGCTGTCGCGCGGTTCATGGCTGTACATGCTCACCTACGCGGCCATGATCGTGTTCTTCAGCTACTTCTACACGGCGGTCGTCTTCAACCCGGTGGAAACCGCCGACAACCTCAAGAAGTACGGTGGCTTCATCCCAGGCATCCGGCCCGGCACGGCGACGGCGGACTATTTCGACTACGTGCTCACGCGGCTGACCACGGTCGGCGCGGCCTATGTGGTGGCGGTTTGCCTGCTGCCGGAATTCCTCATCGGCACCTATGGCGTACCGTTCTACTTCGGTGGCACCAGCCTGATGATCATCGTGTCGGTGACCATGGACACGGTCACCCAGATCCAGTCGCACCTGCTCGCGCACCAGTACGAGGGTCTGATCAAGAAGGCGCGCGTAAAGGGACGGGGCCGATGAACCTCATTCTTCTTGGCCCACCCGGCGCGGGCAAGGGCACCCAGGCGAAACGCCTGCAGGACCGTTATGGCGTGGTGCAGATCTCCACCGGTGACATGCTGCGTGCCGAGGTGACAGCCGGCAGCGAGATCGGCCGCGAGGCCGGCGCGGTGATGCGGGCGGGTAAGCTGGTGTCGGACGACATCCTGATCCGCATGCTCTCGGCGCGCATCACGCAGCCGGACTGCGCCCGCGGCTTCCTCCTCGACGGCTTCCCGCGCACCGTGCCGCAGGCCGAGGCGCTGGACCGCATGCTCGCCGAGAAGGCATTGCGGCTCGATATGGTCATCGAACTGCAAGTGGACGACGCCGCCCTCGTCGAGCGCATCGCCGGCCGCTACACCTGCGCCAAATGCGGCGCCGGTTACCACGACACTTTCCAACGGCCGAAGGTCGAAGGCGTCTGTGATGCTTGCGCCAGCCACGAGTTCACCCGCCGCGCCGACGACAACCGCGACACCGTCGTCGCGCGGCTGGAGGCCTATCACCGCCAGACCGCGCCGATCCTGCCGCACTACGCGGCACAGGGTAAATTGCAGTCGGTGGATGGCATGGCCGAGATCGACGCGGTCACGGCGCAACTGAACGCAGTTCTGGACCGCGTTCCGGCGTAGCCTGCCAACGGACCACCCGCGCGCTGTTCGCGCGGGTGTGACTGGGTTCGAGTTGTCGGCGACCATGGCGCCGGCCATGGTTCCTGTTCCGTTCCTTATCGGCGCGCCCGCTCCAGGGATATTGTCGGCGCGGCAGGCGATCACGCAAATTTGAACCATCCGCGTTGACTCGCTCCTCTTCGCCGCTATAGTGCGCGCCCTCGGCGGCCCTCACCTTCGTGCGGGCCGTCACTGTGTTTTTCTGAAGCCCGAGGGGCAGCCCGATGCCAGGCGCGCGCGCCGGGCCGACGGGGAACCATCCCCGCGTTGAAGGAGTGAGCAGGCGTGGCGCGTATTGCCGGCGTGAATATCCCGACTAACAAGCGGGTGACGATCAGTCTGCGCTATATCTTTGGTATCGGTCCGGCGAAGGCGCAGGAGATCTGCGACAAGCTCGGCATCGCCAGTGATCGGCGTGTCAACCAGCTCTCCGACGAGGAGGTGCTGAAGATCCGCGAGATCGTCGACCGTGAATACCGCGTCGAGGGCGATCTGCGTCGTGAGGTCGCGATGCACATCAAGCGGCTGATGGATCTCGGCTGTTACCGCGGTTTGCGCCATCGTCGCGGTCTGCCGGTGCGCGGTCAGCGCACCCACACCAATGCCCGCACTCGCAAAGGCCCGCGCAAGGGCACGATTGCCAGCAAGAAGAAAGCGACGGC
>PLTJ01000297.1:6531-10255 GCA_003164455.1 Acetobacteraceae bacterium | reverse complement strand
TCGCCGAGACCAATCCGGCGCTTGCCTTCGACCGCCTCGCCGCACGCGGCCAACGCCTCGATATCGCCGCCGGCACCGCGGTGCGTTTCGAGCCAGGCCAGAGCCGCGACGTAACCCTGGTGCCCTTCCAGGGCCGGCGCCGCGTGTTCGGCTTCCGCGCCGACGTGATGGGAGATCTGTAGCGCCATGGCCCGCATCTCGAGACGCGCCTACGCCGACATGTTCGGCCCCACCACCGGCGATCGCGTGCGCCTGGCCGATACCGATCTCTGGGTCGAGGTGGAACGCGACCTCACGACCTACGGCGACGAAGTGAAATTCGGCGGCGACAAGGTGATTCGCGACGGCATGGGCCAGTCGCAGGCCAGTCAGGCTCAGGGCGCCGTGGACACCGTCATCACCAACGCTCTCATCATCGACCACTGGGGCGTGGTGAAAGCCGATGTCGCCATCACCAACGGCCGCATTGCCGCGATCGGCAAAGCCGGCAACCCGGATGTGCAGTCCGGCGTGGACATCGTCATCGGACCGGGAACAGAAATCATCGCCGGCGAGGGAAAGATCCTGACCGCCGGCGGCATCGACAGCCACATCCATTTCATCTGTCCGCAGCAAGTCAACGACGCGCTGGCCAGCGGCGTCACCACGCTGATCGGCGGCGGCACCGGCCCGGCCACCGGCACTTTGGCCACCACCTGCACGCCCGGCCCCTGGCACATGATGCGCATGTTGCAAGCCGCCGAAGGCTTGCCGGTGAACATCGCCTTCGCCGGCAAGGGCAATGCCTCGCAGCCCGCGGCGCTGGAGGAAATGATCCGTGCCGGCGCGTCTTCCCTCAAGCTGCACGAGGACTGGGGCAGCACGCCGGCGGCCATCGACTGCTGCCTCTCCGTCGCCGACCGCTTCGACGTGCAGGTGATGATCCACACCGACACGCTGAACGAAAGTGGTTTCGTCGAAGACACGATTGCGGCTTTCAAGGGCCGCACGATCCACGCCTTCCACACCGAAGGCGCCGGCGGCGGCCACGCGCCCGACATCATAAAAGTCGCAGGGCTTGCCAACGTGCTGCCAAGTTCCACCAATCCCACCCGGCCCTACACGGCGAACACGCTGGACGAGCATCTCGACATGCTGATGGTGTGCCACCATCTCGATCCGGCCATTCCCGANNGACATCCTGCACGATCTCGGCGCGCTCTCGATGATTTCGTCGGACAGCCAGGCGATGGGGCGCGTCGGCGAAGTGGTCATCCGCACCTGGCAGACCGCGCACAAAATGAAGGTGCAGCGCGGCGCCTTGCCGGGCGATGACACGAAGCACGACAACGCGCGGGTGAAACGCTACATCGCCAAGTACACTATCAACCCCGCCATCGCGCAGGGCCTGTCGCATGAGATCGGCTCGATCGAAGCCGGCAAGCTGGCGGATCTGGTGTTGTGGTCACCGGCTTTCTTCGGCGTCAAACCCGATCTCGTGATCAAGGGCGGCAGCATCGTGCTGGCGCCGATGGGTGATCCCAACGCCTCGATCCCGACGCCGCAACCCGTGCACTACCGTCCGATGTTCGCCGCAATCGGGCGCGCCTTGCCGGCGTCCTGCATCACCTTCGTCTCCGCCGCCGCGCTGGATGCCGATATCGGCGGCCGCCTCGGCCTCAGCCGCCCGTTGTCGGCGGTGCGCAACACCCGAGGCGGCATCGGCAAGAAAGACATGATCCACAACAACGCGACCCCGGTCATCGANNATGGCGCAACGCTACTTCCTGTTCTGATGCGCAGTTCCGTCATTCTTCCAGCCGGTACCTGGGATTCGGCGACCGCGGCCGATCGGGTGGAGCTCGATTTCGACGGCCGCCACCGCCGCCGCATCCTGCTGCGCACCGAGGCCGGACAGGATGTGCTGCTCGACCTGGCGCGGGCCGCGCGGTTGCGCCACGGCGACGGACTGCTGCTGGACGAGGGCGGCGTGGTGCGCGTAGAGGCGCGCGCGGAAGCCCTGGCCGAGATCCATGCCCATGACGCGGGCGACCTGCTGCGCCTCGCCTGGCACCTGGGCAATCGCCATTTGCCCGCGCAGATG
This sequence comes from Acetobacteraceae bacterium, assembly GCA_003164455.1. Taxonomy (GTDB): domain Bacteria; phylum Pseudomonadota; class Alphaproteobacteria; order Acetobacterales; family Acetobacteraceae; genus Rhodovastum. Next base: position 8,172 of record PLTJ01000297.1, on the reverse strand, counting down.
CTGGAAGACCGCATTCGCATCCGCGCCGATGCCGTCATCGAGGCGATGGTGGCGGGGCTGGGCGGTCACGTGGCGCACATCGACGCGCCATTCGACCCCGAGGCCGGCGCCTATGCCCATCACCACGACGACGGCCATCGGCATGATTGACGCCGCCCTGTTGCGCCTGTTGGCGTGGTTGTCTCCGGCCTTTCCCACCGGCGGCTTCGCCTGGTCGCAGGGCGTGGAGTTCGCGGTGGAGACTGGCGATATTGCCGACGAAGCCTCGCTACGGACCTGGCTGGAAGACGTGCTGCGCTACGGCGCCGGCCGCGCCGACGCCATCGTGCTGCGCCATGCCCACGCCGCGCAGGACGACGCGGCGGCGCTGTCGGAAATTGCCCAATTCGCCCGCGCGCTCCAGCCCGCACGCGAGCGCCTCGCCGAAACGCTCGGCCAGGGTAACGCTTTTGTTCTGGCCGCGGTCCCATGGGGGGCGGCGAACATTTCCGGGTTTTCCGACCTTCCCTATCCGGTAGCCGTCGGCGCGCTCGCCGGTGCGCACGGCATCGGCGCCGATGCCGCGTGTGCGGGATTTCTTCAGTCCGTGACTGCCAACATGATTGCCGCCGCGGTGCGTCTGGTGCCGCTCGGCCAGACCGTGGGGTTGCGCGTGCTAGCCGCGCTGGAGGCCGCCTTTCTCGCCGTCGCCGACGAAACGCGCGGCGCGGCGCTGGACGATGCCGGCGGCGCCTGTTGGCGGGCCGATCTCGCCGCCATGCGGCACGAAACCCAGTACACAAGGCTGTTCAGGTCATGAAATCCCCCAACGGCCCGCTGCGGGTGGGCGTCGGCGGCCCGGTCGGAAGCGGGAAAACCGCGCTGATGGACGCGCTGTGCAAATGTCTGCGCGACCGCTACAGCATCGCCGCCATCACCAACGACATCTACACGCGCGAGGATGCGGAATTCCTCACCCGCGCCGGTTCGCTGCCGCCCGAGCGCATTCTGGGCATCGAAACCGGCGGCTGCCCGCACACGGCGATTCGCGAGGATGCTTCCATCAATCTCGCCGGCGTCGCCGAGTTGCGGCGAAAATTCCCTGATCTGGACATCATCCTGATCGAGAGCGGCGGCGACAATCTGGCGGCGACGTTCAGCCCTGAACTGGCCGATCTGACCCTCTATGTCATCGACGTCTCGGCCGGCGACAAAATCCCGCGCAAGGGCGGCCCGGGCATAACCCGGTCGGACCTGCTGGTCATCAACAAGACCGACCTTGCGCCCTTCGTCGGCGCCAGCCTGGAGGTGATGGACCGCGACTCACGGCGGATGCGTGGCGAGCGCCCGTTCGTGTTCACCAACCTCCGCGCCGGTCAGGGCGTCGAGGCGATCTCCCGGTTCATCGAGACGCGCGGCGGCCTGACCTGAACCGGCGCGTTCAGCCCACCGCCTCGGCGCCGACGCTCTCCAGCATCTCCGGCACCGGCCGGCCGTCTGCCCGCAGTGCCGCCGCCAGCCAGGCCGGGCCGACGCGCTTGATCAGTTCGAACGGGCCCCAGGTCCAACCAAGGCCCAGCCGCATGGCGGTATCGACCGCTTCACGGCTGTCGGCGATGGCGGGCACCAGCGAGGCGGCATAGGACAGCGTATCCAGCAGCA
>PLTJ01000297.1:0-6505 GCA_003164455.1 Acetobacteraceae bacterium | reverse complement strand
TGCGGCCCTCGACCATCAGGCGGGTAACGACCGGCTCCTCGCGATACACGGCGTGAAAGGCATCGCCCGGCGGCAACGCCGTCAGCAGGCTTTTCGCCAATTCCTCGATGCGGTCGATGCCCTGCTCGTCCATGTGGCCGAAAATGCCGCTCTCCGGCACGCCGAACGGCTTGCCCGCCACGGCGTCGGCCTCCTCGACGGTGAGGCAAAGGTCGATCGCGTGGCGCCTGGCGGAGGCGATCCAGAACACGCCGATACGGTTGACGATGAAGCCGGGCGTGTCGGCGCACAGGATCACTGTCTTGCCGAGCGTCTCGCCGACAAATGCGCGGATGGCATCGACCGCCTCCGGCCGGGTGGCGCGGCCGACCACCAGTTCCAGCAGGGGCATGAAGTGTGGCGGGTTGAAAAAATGCGTGATCAGGAAATCCTCGGCCAGGCACGCCCCCAGGCCGTTGGTGAGCGCCGCCAGCCTGATGGTGGAGGTGTTGGACGAGACGATCGAGCCCACTTTCCGCACTTCATCCAGCCTGGCGTACAGGTCGCGCTTGGCATTCCGGCGCTCGAAGATCGCCTCCACGATCCAGTCGCAGTCCGCGAGCTTGCCGAAATCGGCATGGAGGTCGCCGGGCTCGATCAGCGAGGCGTCGCTGCGGTGCAAGACCGGCGCCGGGCCGGCCGCCAGCATGGCGTTGACGGCACGCACCGCCGCGCCGGGCACGATGTCCAGCAGCCGCACCTTCACACCGGTGCTGGCCACATGAGCGGCAATACCGGCGCCCATGACACCAGCGCCAAGCACGCCGACGCGCTCGATCATTGCATCGTCTCCGTCACCCGGCCCATGGCCGCGGAATGGAACAGCGGCCATGGCGCGATCGCGATGACGATATCCGGCATGCCAGGCTCCTGTCTGTTCCTGTGACCCGGGGGACCAGCGCGCGCCGGTGTCCGTTCGCCCTGGCGGGATGGTTCAGTCCAGCGCGCGGGCTTCTTCTGCCTCGTAGGCGCGCATCCGTTCGTACAGCTGTTCCACGTCGGCACGCTTCGGATGGGCCGTGCCCGTGTGCATGACAGCGGCCCCACCGCCCGCCATGCCCCAGGCGAAGGCGTCTTCGTCGCTGGCGCCGCGCGCGAGCGCCAGCACCATCGCGCCGGCGAAGCTGTCGCCGGCACCGACGGCNNACCGCGGAGAGGTGCCCGCGCGTCACCACGACGCGTTCGGTCGCGCCGGCGTGCACCAGGCGCAAGGCTGCCTGCTCCAACTCGGCGTCGCGCCGCATCTTGTGGCCGACCAGCGCCTCGAATTCGCCCTGGCTCGGCTTGATGAGCGCCAACCCCTGGCCGAGTGCCGCCTTCAGCGGGCCGCCCGAGCAGTCCAACACGAAATGCCGGCCGCTGGCGGCCGCGATCCGGGCCACGCGCGCGTAGAAATCTTCCGGCATGCCGGGGGCGAGGCTGCCGCTGGCGACGATCCAGTCACCCGGCTCCTGTTCCAGCGCCGTCAGCACTGCCTGCCATTCCTCCTCGACGACGCGCGGACCCTCGGCGACGAAGCGGTACTCCTGTTGGCTCTTGCGGTCATGCACCGTGTAGCTGATGCGGGTGCGCCCGGCTATGCGCAGCGCGCGACACGGCACCTTCTCCTCGGCCAGAAGTTCCATGAGGAACTGGCCAGGGAAGCCGCCCGCGAGCAGAACGGCCAGCACGTCGCCGCCAAGCTCGTGGACCACGCGCGCGACATTCACGCCGCCGCCGCCGGGGTCCTGCATCTCGGCGGAGGTACGCACCTTGTGGAGCGGATAGACCGCCTCGGCATCGCAGGCGATGTCAACGGTCGGGTTCACGGTCAGGGTAATGATTCGGGGCTCGGTCACGGCAGTAGTCTCATTTCCTGCGGGCGACCCCACCCAGCGGCGACCGGCACGAAGCCGGCAACCTCAGCGGACAGCCCGACGATAGTGTGGTTGAACCAGAGGGTGGTCAGCGACAAATCCTGGGCCTCCCGCGCCCGAATCCGGGCACACAGGGCCCGCCAACATGCGGTGTCCGTGATTAGATCGGCTTGGTCAAGCAAATCGTTGATTTTTCCCCTGTCATGTTTCTCTATGCGGGTATGTGTCCCGATATGCGGGATAACTCGTCTTCCCACCGGGTCTCGCCGATGTTGAAAAACAATACGTTAAGCGGTAGCGGCTTTACGGCCTTGCTTCATCGCAGCGCCGCCAGCCTGACCGGATCGACCGTCACCGCATGGTTCAGCGGCCCATGTCCGCCGCCGAACCCCGGCGCCGAGAAAATCGCCGCCTGCACATAGGCATGCGCCCGCGCCACCGCCGCCCGCAAATCCATCCCCTGCGCCAGCCCCGCCGCGATCGCGCTGGCCAGGGTGCAGCCGGTGCCATGGGTATGCCGCGTCGCGTTGCGCGGGGCACGGAATACCTCGATCCCCGACTCGGTCGCCAGCACGTCGATCACCTCTGCCCCGTCCAGGTGCCCGCCCTTCAGCAGCACCGCGGCGACGCCCAACGTGCGCAGCGTCTCGGCGACATGGCGCATCGAGTCGGCGTCGGTAATCGTCATGCCGCTCAGCGCCTCGGCCTCCGGCACGTTGGGGGTGATCAGGGTGGCCAGCGGCAGCAGACGGGACTTGAGGTGCCGCATCGCCGTCTCGCCCATCAGTTCGGCGCCGCCCTTGGCCACCATCACGGGGTCCACCACCAAGGCCACCCCGGCCGCCTTCGCCTCCAGCACGGCGCAGACCGCCTCGATCGTCGCCGCTCCGCCCAGCATGCCGCACTTGATGGCATCGGCGCCGATGTCGTCCAGCACGCAGGCCATCTGCGCCGCCACCAGCGCCGGCGGCAGCGCCTGCAGGCCATGGACGCCATGGGTGTCCTGCACGGTGATGGCGGTGATGGCGGTCATGGCATAGGCATCGAGCGCGGTGATCGTCTTGATGTCAGCCTGGATGCCGGCCCCCCCGCTGCTATCCGACCCGGCAACCACCAGCACGCGTCCGCGCATGATAGCGTTCAGTCCGCCGCCTGGGCCGTCTCGGCGGCGACCGCGCGGATCTCGGCGCAAACCGCGTCAACTACGCGCGCCACCAGCGCGTCGTCCTCGCCTTCGGCCATGACGCGCACCAGCGGCTCGGTGCCACTCTTGCGGATCAGCAGGCGGCCGGTGCCGGCCAGCGCCGCCTCGGCGGCCTCGATGGCGCGCTTCACCCGGGCCGCGCCCAACGGCGAGCGGCCGGCGTAGCGGACGTTCTTCAGCACCTGCGGCAGCGGGTCGAACAGCCGGATCACCTCGCTGGCCGGCCGGCCGTCCTCCACCAGCACGGCGAGCACTTGCAACGCCGCCAGCAGCCCGTCGCCGGTGGTGGCGTAGTCCGACAGGATCATGTGGCCGGACTGCTCGCCGCCCACGTTCAGGCCAAGCTCGCGCATGCGCTCCATGACGTAGCGGTCGCCGACCTGGGTGCGGTGGAGCGCGATGCCCTGGCCGGCCAGGAACCGTTCGAGCCCCAGATTGGACATCACGGTCGCCGCCACGCCCCCGGCGGCGAGCCTGCCAGCCTGGTTCCAGGAGGAGGCGATAAGGGCGAGAATCTGGTCGCCGTCGATGATGGTCCCGTGCTCATCCGAGAGAATGAGCCGGTCGGCATCGCCGTCCAGGGCGATGCCGAGGTGGGCCTCATGGCGCTTCACTTCGCCGCACATGAACTCCGGCATGGTGGAGCCGCAGTCGCGGTTGATGTTGAACCCGTCCGGGCTTACCCCGATCGGCACCACCTCGGCGCCGAGTTCCCACAGCACCGTGGGCGCGACGCGATAGGCGGCGCCATTGGCGCAGTCCACCACGATCTTCAGCCCGCCCAGACGCAGCCCGCGCGGAAAGCTCGCCTTGGCCGCCTCGATATAACGCCCGGCCGCATCCTCCAGCCGCGAGGCGCGGCCGAGCTTCGCCGGGGTCACCAAATGCGGCGCGAGATTGGAGTCCATCATCGCTTCGATCTCGGCCTCGGCCTCGTCAGACAGCTTGTAGCCGTCCGGGCCGAACAGCTTGATGCCATTGTCCTCGAATGGGTTGTGGCTGGCCGAGATCATCACGCCGAGGTCGGCGCGCAGGCTGCGCGTCAGCAGCGCGATGGCCGGCGTCGGCAGCGGGCCGACCAGCACCACGTTCATGCCGGCACCGACGAAGCCGGCGGTCAGCGCCGGCTCGATCATATAGCCGGACAGCCGCGTGTCCTTGCCGATGACCACGCGGTGGCGATGCACGCCGCGGGTGAACCACAGCCCGGCGGCTTGGCCGAGCCGCAGGGCCATGCCGGCCGTCATCGGATCGGCATTGGCCTTGCCGCGGATTCCGTCGGTACCGAACAGGCGACGCTTGCTTGGCATGCTGGGCTGGTCCTGGGATGGCGCGCTCACGAAGCACGCGCCATGTAACGTTGCTTTACACTAGCCGTGGATGGCCCGCCACACCCGCACAGCCTGCACCGTCTGTTCCACGTCGTGTACCCGCAGCACCGAGGCCGCGTGCAGGCAGGCCGCCAGCCCCGCCGCCAGCGATCCCCCCAGGCGGCGCCGCGGCTCGGCCTCGCCGCCGATCTGGCCGATGAACCCCTTACGGGAAACCCCGACGACGAGCGGAAAACCAAGTCCCAGCAGCACGCCGAGCCGGCCCAGCATGTCCAGGTTGGCCGCGTGGCCCTTGGCGAAGCCGATGCCCGGGTCGAGCGCGATCGCCGCCCGCGCCACCCCGGCCGCCTCCGCCGCGGCGACCCGCCCGGCCAGTTCGCCCACCACCTCGGCGGCCACGTCCTGGTACTGGGCCAGCCCCACCATGGTGTCGGGCAGGCCGCGCATGTGCATCAGCACCACCGGGCAACCCCACGCCGCCACCAGCGCGGCAGCAGCGGGATCATGGGCGAGGGCCGACACGTCGTTGATAATGCGCGCGCCGGCTTCGAGCGCCGCCGCCATGGTGGCTGCGTTGCGGGTATCCACCGAAACCGCAACGCCCTGCCCCGCCAACGCCCGCACCACCGGCACCACGCGCGCGCATTCCTGCTGGACCGGGACGGCCAGCGCGCCCGGCCGCGTGCTCTCGCCGCCGACATCGACCACGGCCGCGCCCGCTTCCGCCATCGCCAGCCCGGCTTCGATGGCGCAGACCGAGTCGGCATAGCGGCCGCCATCGCTGAAACTGTCGTCGGTGACATTCAACACCGCCATGACGGCGGGGCGCTCGGCCAGCCCGGCCCAGGGACGCGGCGCGGCGATCCGGTCCAGCACAGGCCGCCAACGCGGCGGCACCGCGGCCACCGGCACTACCGCACCGCCAGGCAGCAACCGCGCCAGGGCAAAAGCGGCCGAACCGCCCGCCAACGCACACGCCAACCCCGCGCCGACGGCATCGCGCGCCGCCGCCCCATGCAACCAACCCAGTGGCTCGATCAGGTCCATGGCAGTTCATCCGAAAGAAAGAAAGACCAGGGGCTCTGCCCCTGGACCCCGCCAAGGGACAGTGGTCCCTTGAAACCCATTACTTAAGTTAAGGTTGTTAGGAGAGGGGGGCGAGGAGATGTTTCGGCATCACCTTGCCCCCCTCTCCCAACAACCTTCCTAGTAGCGGGGTCCAGGGTGGAGCCCTGGCCTTGCTTTCATCCGGGTTGCGGTGCCGGGCCCAGGCCGGGCGGCGGTTGCGGCACCGGGCGGCCGGCATTCGGCACCGAGGCCCGGCGGCTTTCCGGTGCCGGTTCGTCCACCACCTGGCGGATCACCGGTTCGCCGCGCAGGACAGTTCGGATTTCCTCGCCCGACAGCGTTTCGTATTCCAGCAGTCCGCGTGCCAGGCGGTGCAGTTCCTCGAGGTTGGTGGTGAGGATCGTCCGTGCCTGGGCGTAGGCGTTGTCGATGATCGTCTTGATCTCGGCGTCGATCTCGCGTGCCGTCGCCTCGGAAACGTTCTTGGCCTGGGTCACCGAGTGGCCGAGGAACACTTCCTGGCTGTTGTCGCCATAAGCGATCATGCCCAACCGGTCGCTCATGCCCCATTCTGTGACCATGCGCCGGGTCTGGTCGGTCGCCATCTTGATGTCGCCGGCGGCGCCGTTGGACACCTTGTCGGCGCCGAAGATGATCTCCTCCGAGGCGCGCCCGCCCATCGCCATGGTCAACTCGGCCAGCAGTTTCGACTTGCTCTTCGAGTAGCGGTCGCCTTCGGGCAGGCTCATCACCAAGCCCAGCGCGCGCCCGCGCGGGATGATCGTGGCCTTGTGCACCGGATCGCATTCGGGCTGGTGCATGGCGCAGAGCGCATGGCCGGCCTCGTGATAGGCGGTCATCCGTTTCTCGCCGTCGCTCATCACCAGGCTGCGCCGTTCGGCGCCCATCAGAACCTTGTCCTTGGCGTTCTCGAACTCGGCCATGGCGACCACCCGCTTGCCCAGCCGCGCGGCCAGCAGGGCGGCCTCGTTGACCAGGTTGGCGAG
>PLTJ01000302.1 GCA_003164455.1 Acetobacteraceae bacterium | reverse complement strand
ATGCGGCCCTGGCTTTCCGTCGTCGGCACGCGCTGCACCCGGTGCACGCCGGATTCATACTTGAGCCGCGCGAACACGTTGGTGCCGTTGATCTCGGCGGAGGCGCCCTTCAGCCCGCCCAGCTCGGATTCGTCGTAGTCCAGCACCTCGTAGCGCCAGCCCTGCAGGACGGCGTATTTGCGGTACATGTCGAACAGTTCGGCGGCGAACAGCCCGGCCTCGTCGCCGCCGGCGGCCGGGCGCACCTCCAGTATGGCCGAGCGGGCATCGGCCTCGTCCTTCGGCAGCAAGACGATGCGCAGCGCCTGTTGCAGCTCCGGAATACGGTGCTTCAGGTCGAGCAGTTCCGCCTCGGCCAGTTCGCGCATTTCCGGGTCGGCGATCAGCGATTCGGCTTCGGCGGCGGCGTGCTCGGCGGCACGCAGTTCCTCCACCCGTGCCACCACCGGCCCGAGTTCGGCAAGTTCCCGGCTGGCTTTGACATAGGCCTCGCCGGTCAGCCCCTCGGACAGCATGGCGTTCAGTTCCGCCGCGCGGTCTCCGATCCGGTCTAGCTTGAGGGAAAAACTCATCGCAGCCTGGTCGGCAGCTCCGCGACCGGGACCTCTTGCTGCGCGCCGCTGACGAAATCCTTCACCTGGGCGACACCGCGCGCGATCTCGGTCTCGCCGAGAATGACCGCGGCGCGGGCGCCGATGCGGTTGGCACGCTCCAGGCGGCGCTTCAGGTTGCCGCGATAGGCCATCTCGGCACGGATGCCGGCATGGCGAAGCTGCTGGAGCACGGCCAGCGCCGGCGCCTCGGCCGCCTCGCCCACCGGCACCACCGCAACCGGGCGCGGCGCCGCCGGCACATCGGCAAGCAGCATGGACAACCGCTCGATACCGGCCGCCCAGCCGACCGCCGGGGTGGGCGGACCGCCCATTTCCTCCACCAGTCCGTCATAGCGCCCGCCCCCCATCACCGTGCCCTGGGCCCCGAGCCGGGAGGTGACGAACTCGAAAGCGGTGTGGCCGTAGTAATCGAGGCCGCGGACGATACTTGGATTTTCGACAAAGGGCACACCGAACCCGGCAAGGTAGTCCTTCAGTTTCGCGTAGAACGCCGCGGCGGCCTCGGTCAGATGGGCATGGATGGTCGGCGCTCCGGCGTTGATGCGGCGATCACCCTCATCCTTGGAATCGAGAATGCGCAGCGGGTTGCGCTCCAGCCTGGCTAGGCTGTCCTCGGACAGGCCGGCCTGGTGGGCGGTGAAATAGTCGATCAGGGCGGCGCGGTAGGCGGTGCGGCTGTCGCGGTCGCCCAGCGTATTCACTTCCAGCACCACGTCGTGGGCGATGCCGAGCGCCTTGAGGATGTCCCAGCCACAGGCGATCACCTCGGCGTCGGCCAGCGGCTCGGCGGTGCCGATCAGTTCGGCGCCGATCTGGTGAAACTGGCGGTAGCGGCCCTTCTGCGGCCGCTCGTAGCGAAACATCGGGCCGGCGTAGAAGACTTTCTGCGGCAGCGCCTGGGTGAGGCCGTTGGTCACCAGGGCACGGCACACGCCGGCGGTGCCCTCGGGACGCAGCGTCAGGCTGTCGCCGCCGCGGTCCTGGAAGGAATACATCTCCTTCGTCACCACATCGGACGACTCGCCGAGGCTGCGGGAGAACACGCGGGTGTCCTCGAAGATCGGGGTGGCCCATTCCTCCAGGCCGTAGCTGGCCGACACGCGCCGCGCGGTGTCGATGATATGCTGATGCCGGCGATGGTCCTCGCCGATCAGGTCGCGGGTGCCGCGGACGGGTTGCAGTTCGCTCACGTCACTCGGCCGCCTGCCTGGCCGCGGTCTGCTCGGCGCGGATCGCCGCCGCCTTCTTCTCGACCAGTTCGACCACGTGATCGATCATCCGCTCCGTCGGCATGGTGTGATCGGTCTTGCCGGCCGCATACACCATGTGCCGCCCCGACCCGCCCCCGGTGACGCCGATATCGGTCATCAGCGCCTCGCCCGGGCCGTTCACTACGCAGCCGATGATTGACAGCGTCAGCGGCGTCTCGATATGCGCCAGCCGCTCCTCCAGCTTCGCCACCGTGTCGATCACGTTGAAGCCCTGCCGCGCACAGGACGGGCAGGAAATGATCTTGACGCCGCGATGGCGGATGCCAAGCGACTTCAGGATTTCCCAGCCGACATGCACTTCCTCCTCCGGCTCGGCGGAGAGCGAGACGCGCATGGTGTCGCCGATGCCGCCCCACAGCAGGTTGCCCAGGCCAACCGCGCTTTTCACCGTGCCGGTGCGCCGCCCGCCGGCCTCGGTGATGCCGATGTGCAGCGGATGGTCGCAGACCTCGGCCAGTTGGCGGTAGGCGGCGACGGCGAGGAACACGTCGGACGCCTTCACGCTGATCTTGAATTCGTGAAAGTCATGGTCCTGCAAAATCTTGGCGTGCTCGAGCGCGCTTTCGACCATCGCCTCGGGGTTGGGCTCGCCGTATTTCTCCAGCAGGTGCTTCTCCAGGCTGCCGGCATTGACGCCGATGCGCATGGAACAGCCATGGTCGCGGGCGGCCTGCACTACGTCGCGCACGCGCTGGGCGCTGCCGATGTTGCCCGGGTTGATGCGCAGGCAGGCCGCGCCGGCCTCGGCCGCCTCGATGGCGCGGCGGTAGTGGAAATGGATGTCGGCGATGATCGGCACGTTCACCTGGCGCACGATGTCGCGCAACGCCGCCGTACTTTCCTGGTCGGGACAGGAAACCCGGACGATGTCGACGCCGGCCGCCTCGGAACGGCGGATCTGCGCCACCGTGGCCGCCACGTCGGTGGTGAGCGTGTTGGTCATGGTCTGCACGCTGATCGGGGCGTCGCCACCCACGGCCACGGGACCGACATGGATCTGGCGTGACCGACGACGCTCGATGAGTTGATACGGGCGATAGCTCATAGAGAAACACTCCGGGTGGAGGGATTTGCAGCGCAACATGCCCGCTTGCATGCCGCCACGCAAACGCGCCACGCTCGGCAAGTGGGGGAAGAAAGGCTGAAGGACAAGTGTCGCTGGCCTTCCTTCACCCGCCTGCCCAGCCCGTCAGCACCGCCAAGTGGAGAGTCACGCGGACCCGGCCGCCTTCCTCCGGCAGCGCCGCCAGCGCGGCCGGGAACAGCGCGCGCGGCGGGGGGCGGCGGTCACGCAACGCCATCGCATTGGCCTCGCCGGCGGCGCGCAGGTCGCGCAGCACGGCCAACGGGGTGGCATAGAGCAACCGGATTTCCTCGACATCGGCGACGGGAAAGGAAAACCCGGCGCGTTGCAGCAGGGCGGCGCAGTCGCGCAGATCGGGAAACGGCGACACCCGTGGCGCGGCGCCGCCGGTCAGCGCCGATTCGGCCTGGGCGAGGGCGGCGCGCAACTCGGCGAACGAGCCGAGCGCCGGCAGGCTGGCCAGCAGCAGCCCGTCCGGACGCAACGCCTGGCGCAACTGGATCAGCGCGCCGGGCAGGTCGTTCACCCAGTGCAGCGACAGGCTGGCGACGATCAGATCGAAGCTGGCGGGGGCAAAGGGGAGAAACTCCTCGTCGGCGGCCAC
>PLTJ01000457.1 GCA_003164455.1 Acetobacteraceae bacterium | reverse complement strand
AAACGCGACTGACCCGCCGCGCCCGGCCGCGCCCTAATTGTTCCGGATTCGTATCTACCTCTACGCCGCCGCGGCTTCCGCCTGCTGTTCGGCCTGCAACGCCCACATCTGCGCGTAGGTGCCCCCGAGCGCCAGCAGTTCCGCGTGCGTGCCGCGTTCCATCACCCGCCCGTCAACAAGTACAAGAATTTGGTCGGCATCGACCACGGTGGACAGTCGGTGGGCGATGCTCAGCGTGGTGCGGTGGCGCGCCGCCGTGCGCAGCGCGTCCTGGATGTCCAGTTCGGTGCGCGTGTCCAACGCGCTGGTCGCCTCGTCGAGAATAAGGATGCGCGGGTTCTTGAGGATGCTGCGCGCAATCGCCACCCGCTGCTTCTCGCCCCCCGACAGTTTCAGCCCACGCTCGCCAACCCTCGTGTCGTAGCCGTCGGGCAGGCGAAGAACAAAATCGTGGACCTGGGCCAGTTTCGCGGCGTGCTCGATCTCCGCCGCGCTGGCGCCGGGGCGGCCATAGGCGATGTTGTAGCGGATGGTGTCGTTGAACAGCACGGTGTCCTGCGGCACCACCCCCATGGCGGCGCGCAGGCTGTCCTGGGTGAGGTCGCGGACGTCGTGTCCGTCGATCAGCACCCGCCCGCCGGTGACATCATAAAACCGAAAAAGCAGCCGGCTGATGGTGGATTTGCCGGCCCCGGTCGGCCCAACGATGGCCACCGACCCGCCCGGCGGCACCCGGAACGACACCCCGCGAAGAATCAGCCGGTCCGGCCGGTAGCCGAACTGCACATTGTCAAACTCCACCTCGCCGGTGGGCGCAATCAGCGGTTTGGCGCCGGGGCGGTCCGCCACCTCGGCGTCAACCCGCATCAGGCGGAACATCTGCTCCATGTCCACCAACCCCTGCTTGATCTCGCGGTAGACGAAACCCAGCATGTTCAGCGGCACATAGAGCTGCATCAGATAGGTGTTCACCAGCACGAATCGCCCCACCGTCAGCGTACCCGCCCGCACCTGCAGCGCCGCCATCAGCATGATCAGCGCCNNCGTTCAGCGACACCTGGTTGCGGGTCGCGGCGTTCTCGTAGCGCGCCAATGCCTCGTCGAAGCGGGCGGCCTCGTGGCGCTCGTTGCCGAAATACTTGACCGTCTCGTAGTTGATCAGGCTGTCGATGGCCTTGGTCTTCGCCTCGCTGTCGGCCAGGTTCATGGTCCGGCGGATGCGCACCCGCCAGCCGGTGAAGGTGAAGGTGAAGGCCAGGTAGCAGGACACCGCGACCAGGGTCAGCGCGGCGTAGCGCCAGTCGAACAGGCGCCACAGGATGGCGGTGACCAGCACCACCTCCACCAGCGTTGGCACCACGTTGAACACCGCCAGCCGCAGCACCGCCTCGATGCCCGCGGTGCCGCGGTCGATGGCGCGCGACAGGCCCCCGGTCTGGCGATCGAGATGAAACCGCAGCGACAGCCGATGCAGATGGCGAAAGGTTTGCAGCGCGACCCGGCGCACCGTGCGCTGCTGCACGGCCGCGAAGACGGCGTCGCGCATCTCGCCGAAGCCGGAAGCGGCGATGCGCAGCAGCCCGTAGCCGACGATCAGCGCCATCGGCACCGCCAGCACCCCGCCCATCTGCGGCGCCAGCGCATCGACCGCGCGGCTGAAGACCAGCGGCACCATCACGGTGGCGCCCTTGGCGACCAGCAGGAAGACGAAAGCCACACTCACGCGCACCCGCGCGCCAAGGCTGTCCTTTGGCCACAGATAGGGCAGCAGGGAGCGGATCGTTTGCAGCGTGGACCGCTCGGAGACGCGGGCGCCGGCGAAATCGGGCAGGTTCGGCTGGGCCGCGAGACTTCTTCTCATGGCCTGCATGTGGCATGGGGCCTGACGGTTGCAAAGGTCACGGTGGCGGTGCGCGGGCCTTTCGGCTATGCGCCAGCACATGGACACACGCCTCGCCCGCCATTTCGCCGCCTGCAACAACGCCATCCTGCCCGGCGATCGCATCGCCTTCGCCATCGGCCCGACGCAGGTCGGTTGGGTGCGCCCGGAAGTGGCGCAGGCGTTGGCCCGCCTCCCCGGAGTGACGGTGGCAACCGGGGGCATCACGCTGGCCGCCGATGCCGCCGGCACATTGCCGGCGATCGGGCGGGCCCTGGCGGAGCAGGGCTTCTGCCGCTGGCGGAACGAGGCGTTCGACGTGCGCGCGAGCGGCGACGGCCCGGTGTTGGCAACGGTGGATCGTGGTGTGGTGCCGGCGCTGGGCGTGCTGGCCGCCGGCGCGCACATGAACGGGCTGGTACAGCGCCCGGATGGGCCGCATCTATGGGTCGCGCGCCGCGCCGCCGACAAGGCGCTCGATCCCGGCAAGCTCGATCACCTGGTGGCCGGCGGCGTCCCGGCCGGGATGACGCCGCGTGAGACGCTGGTGAAGGAAGCCGCGGAAGAAGCCGGGATACCGGCCGCCCTGGCCAGGACGGCGGTGGAGACCGGGACGATCAGCTACGCCATGGAGCGGCCGGAAGGGCTGCGCCGCGATCGGCTGGTCTGCTACGACCTCGTTTTACCCGCTGCGTTCGAGCCGGTGGCCACCGACGGCGAAGTGGACAGTTTCGAGCTTTGGCCGGTGGCGCGGGTCTTCGAGCGGGTGCGCGACACCGACGACTTCAAGTTCAACGTCAACCTGGTGCTGATCGCGCTGTTCCAGCGGCTGGGGCTGGCCTGAGCCGGCCCGCCGGGTCAGCCCTCGATCGGGGCGGCTACGATCGGGATTTCCCGTGCCTCCCCCTGACCGGGTTGGTCGCCCACGCCGGCAGGCTGGCTGTCGTCGTCGTCGTCCATATCGCCCTCCCGCGAGTCCTGCGTCTCCGGACGGCGCTGCGGCTGGCCATTCTGCTGTGGCAGACCCTGCTGCGTGGCCTGATTGATGGCGTTCAGGATGCGGAAATAGTGCTCCGCATGCTGGAAATAGCTCTCCGCCATCACCCGGTCGCCGCTGCCGGTCGCGTCGCGGCCGAGCTGCAGGTACTTCTCGAACAATTGCTGGGCGGTGCCGCGGATGCGCACGTCCGGTCCGCTGCTGTCGAACACATGGTTGCGGTTCAGCGGAATCACACCGCCGCCGCCGCCCTGGTGGCGGATGACCCCGCCACCTCCGCCGCCGCCGCCGGTACCACTGCGGTGGTTGCGTCCGCGCATACGTTTTATGTTCATGCGTTTGCCAATGCGCTTTCCTGTTCGTATGCCAGGCAACGCCCTTGCCGCTGCGGGCGGCGCGTCCCTGGTTCCCGTCGCCGAACGCAAGCGACCTTGCGTCGCCACCGTCCCGCGCCACAACCCGATGCCGGGTCGTTCCTTAACGTTTGCTTCGCGCGACACCCCAGCTCGGCACGCGCACCTGCGACGAGCCATTGCCGGGGCATACGGAACGGCCCCCAGGCATGATTCCCGGGCAATCCCTGCCGCGCCGCGATACGCTAGCGACGTCGTGCCGGGCTGCCAAACGAATTTTCAATCAGATGGGAAGACCAGCACCGCGACACGCGCAATTCCGGCCAGATCGTGATGCAGGGCTGGATCACAAAATCCGGCGCCGCGCGCCAGGGCCGCCACCGGGCCGGCCTGCCCCGCCCCCAGTTCCAGCACCGCCACGCCACCCGGAGCGAGCAGATCCGGCAATGCCGCCAGCACGGCACGGTAGGCATCGAGTCCATCCGCCCCGCCGTCCAACGCGCTGCGTGGCTCGTGGCGGGCGACCTCGGGCATCAGGCTGGCGATCGTGTCCGACTCGATATAGGGCGGATTGGCCAACACCAGGTCGAACCGGCCGACGAGCGGTGCCGCCCAGTCGGCGCACAGGAAGGCGCTGCGCCCGGCCAGCCCGTTGGTCGCGGCGTTGCGCGCCGCCAACGCCGCGGCTTGCGGCACAATGTCGATCCCGACCCCAAAGGCGGCGGGAAATTCGGTGAGCGCCGCCAGCAACAGGCAACCCGTGCCGGTGCCGAGATCGAGAATGCGCCGCACCCCGGCACGATCGGGACGGGCGGCAAGGGCGGCGGTAATCAGCGTCTCGCTGTCGGGGCGCGGAATCAGGGTGGCGCGCGAAACCGCGAGATCAAAGGTCCAGAACGCCTGGTGACCGAGCAGGTAGGCCAGCGGCTCGCGGGCGGCTCGGCGGGCAAGGAGGGCGCGGAAGGCGTCGGCATCGCCGGCGGCGTGCTCCAGCAGCCAACGCGCCTCCCGCCGCGGCAAGTCGAGGCCGGCGGCGCGCAGGGCGGCGGTGGCCTGGGTCAGGATGTCGGCCGCGGCGGGGATCACTCCTCCGCCGCCAGCCGTGCCGCCTGATCCTCGGCGGTCAGGGCGTCGATGAATTCGTCCAACTCGCCGGCCATGATCCGGTCGATCTTGTACAGCGTCATGTTGATGCGGTGGTCGGACACCCGACCCTGCGGGAAATTATAGGTGCGGATGCGCTCGCTGCGGTCGCCGGTGCCGACCTGAGAGTGGCGGTCGGCCGCCCGTGTCTCGTGCAACTGCAAGCGCTGCCGCTCGTAGAGCCGCGCGCGCAGAATCTTCATCGCCTTGGCGCGGTTCTTGTGCTGGCTCCTCTCCTCCTGCATCGCCACCACGATGCCGCTCGGCAGATGGGTGATGCGGACCGCGCTCTCGGTCTTGTTCACATGCTGCCCGCCGGCGCCGGAGGCGCGGTAGACGTCGATGCGCAGGTCGTCCTCGGCGATCTGCACGTCGACATCCTCGGCCTCGGGCAGCACCGCCACCGTCACCGTCGAGGTGTGGATGCGGCCCTGGCTTTCGGTGGCCGGCACGCGCTGCACCCGGTGCACGCCGGATTCGTACTTGAGGCGCGCGAACACGTTGGTGCCGTTGATCTCGGCGGCGGCGCCCTTCAGCCCGCCGAGCTCGGTGTCGTCGTATTCCAGCACCTCGTAGCGCCAGCCCCGCAGCACGGCGTACTTGCGGTACATGTCGAACAGCTCGGCGGCGAACAGCCCGGCCTCGTCGCCGCCGGCGGCCGGGCGTATCTCCAGAATGGCCGAGCGGGCATCGGCCTCGTCCTTCGGCAACAGGACGACGCGCAGCGCCTGTTGCAGCTCCGGGATACGGTGCTTCAGGTCGAACAGTTCCGCCTCGGCCAGTTCGCGCATTTCCGGGTCGCCGAGC
>PLTJ01000378.1:554-6705 GCA_003164455.1 Acetobacteraceae bacterium | reverse complement strand
ACGCCGAGCGCATAGGAAACCGGCATGCCGATGACGAGACCGGCTACCAGGGCGAGCAGGACGACGAGGATTTCCATGGCGCCGCTATTCCTTCGCCGCATAGCGGTCGGGGATCACGTCGGGGGCCGGGCTGAGCAGCAGCCGTTCCAGCACGAAGCAAACGGTGATCGCCCCACCGATCGGAATCGGCAGATAGGTAATGCCGACCAGCAGAAACGGGAACTCGTCGATCGTCTGGTGCCAGGTCGTGGCGCACAGCTCGAAGCCCCACCAGGTCATGAACGCGGCCAGCGCGCCCACCATCAGGTCGGCCAGCACCGCCGAGGCGCGCCCCAGCAGCGGCGGCATCAGCCGCTGAAAGACCAGCACGCGCATGTGCACGTCGGCGCGGTAGCAGGCGGCGGCGCCGAAGAAGGTGAGCACGATGGACAGCAGTACCGCCGCCGGCTCGGGCCAGCCCGCGGCAGCGTTGAGAACGTAGCGCGTATAGACGCCCCATGGGATGACCGCCGAGATCAGCACCAGCGCCACCGAGGCGATGGTGGCGCTGATCCAGTAGAGCACGTCCATGGCCAACCGAATCCGCTGCCGCATCGTCATCCTCCCGCGGGGCACGTCAAAGTCCGCGGGGGGAGGCCGCTGGACCTCCGCCCGCGGAGTGGCATCGGAACCGCGGTTACTTGGTGTCCTGGATCCGCTTGATCAGGTCGGGCCATTTGGCGCCGTACTTGTCCCACACCGGCTTCACCGCCTTCTGGAACGGCGTCTTGTCGGCGATCGGCGTGACGACGATACCGGCGACCTTCATCCGGGCGTAGGCGTCCTTGTCCGTGGCGTTCCACAACACCCGCTCGTCGAGCTGCGCCTCACGGGAGAACTTGATGATCAGCGCCTGATCGTCCTTCGACAGCTTGTCCCAGATCGGCCGCGACATCACCACCATCTCGGGGACGATCAGGTGTTCGGTAAGGGTGAAGTATTTCGCCACCTGGTAGTGGTTGTCGAAGACGAAGCTCGGCGCGTTGTTCTCGGCGCCGTCGATGACGCCGGTCTGCAACGCGCTGAACACCTGGTCGTAGCCCATCGGCACGCCGTTGCCGCCGAGATCGTTCATCATGTCGACGAACATCGGGTTGCCCATCACCCGGACCTTCAGGCCCTTGAGGTCGGCCATCGATTTGATCGCGCGCTTGGTGTCGTACATGCTGCGCGCGCCGGCATCCATGAAGCACAGGCCGACGAGATGGCTGTTCGGGGCGTTGGTGACCTTGGCGAGCAGTTCCTTGCCGATCGGCCCGTCGATCACCTTCTCCATGTGCTCCGGGTTGCGGAACAGGAACGGCAGGTTGAAGACATTGAGCTCGTCGACCACCGGGCCGACGGTGCCGACGGAGACGCGGGCGAAGGCGATGGCGCCGACCTGCGCCTGCTCGATCGCCGCCTTCTCGTCGCCGAGCTGCATCGACGGGTACATCGCGATGGAGAGCCGCCCGTTGGTAGCGGCGGAGAGCTTCTTGCCCATGTTCTCGACCGCGACCACGGTCGGATAGCCGGCCGGGTGCACGTCGGATGCCTTCAGAACCTGCTTCTCCTGGGCCGCCGCGGGACGGCCGAGCCCGGCCGAAACAAGCCCCAACGCCGCCAGGCCGGAGCCGAACTGCAATACGTTGCGTCGTTTCATTGGTAGCCTCCCTGGTATCCTAGTGTTACAGGACCAACACCGTCGCCGCGCCCGGATGTTTTGTCGGGCTGCTTGGCCGGCGATGACGCGACCCGAGTAATGTTAACATTACCGTTATTATCAGTCGCCAACAAGCCCGCGCGACGGCAACAACGCAAGGGCGTTTCCGATGGTGAAGCCCGGCGGCTCGCTGCCTTATAGGAGCCGGCGCGAATTGTTCCACCAGGCCGGCAGGTGAGCCATGTCCCTCCACGTCGTGCTGGCCGGGGGACGGGACTACGGCGATATCAGCCCGGTCCGCGGCGTCATTCCGGGGGGCGGCGAACACAGCGTGCGGGTGGGGGTCGATCTCGAGGCGACGTAAGGCGCCGCTACGGCAACAACGTCCGCAGCGCTTCCAGTTCCGCCAGGGTCTGCATCAGCACGCCGCGCAGACGCTCCGCCTCGGGGTCCTTCGGGCGCGGCGGGCGCGGCGGCGGCACCGGATCGGCCACCAGTCCCGGCATCGGCAGTTGCTTGTCTTCGACGCCGGCAGGGGACACCCGGTCGCGTTCGGCTTCCGCCTCGGCCCGCTCGTCCTCGGTCGCGGGGGGGATGTCGTCCGACAGCCTGCCGCCGCCCTCGCGCAGCAGCCGCTGCACGCCTTTGATCGTATAGCCCTGGATGTACAGCAGATCCGAAATGCGGCGCAGCAACGTGATGTCGTCCGGCCGGTAATAACGGCGGCCGCCGCCGCGCTTGAGCGGCTTCACCTGGGGGAACTTGGTTTCCCAGAAACGCAGCACATGCTGCGGGATGTGCAGCTCTTCCGCCACTTCGCTGATGGTGCGGAAGGCATTCGGCGCTTTCTTCGGCTTGGCCCGCAACGCATCCTGGGCACCGCCGTCCAGCCGTTCATCGGCAAGGTCGGCGGCCGGCGTCGCGTTCATTCGTCGTCTCCGCCGCCCTCGGGCGGCGTGGCATGGTTCACATGCGCCTTCAGCACCTGGCTCGGGCGGAACACCAGGACCCGGCGCGGCAGGATCGGCACCTCGATCCCGGTTTTCGGATTACGGCCGATGCGCCGCCCTTTCTGACGCACGGAAAAGGTTCCGAACCCACTGATTTTGACTGATTCACCGGCTTCGAGCGTGGTGGACATCCGCTCCAGCACCATTTCCAGAAGGTCGGCGGATTCATTCCGCGACAGACCGACCTGCGTGTAGATGCTCTCGGCGAGGTGAGCGCGCGTGACAGTGTTCATAGCGCAACGCTAGAAAGCCCAGCGCGACTCGTCAATGCTCTAATGTCAAGTGCTTGGCACGAACGTTCCGCCGGCCAGCGCGCGGAGGTCGGCGGCGAGCTCGCGCAGCACCGGCGCCCATTCGCCCGGCGCCGTTTGCCGGTACAGGCGCAGTCCTGGGTACCACGGATTGTCGCGGCGGCCGTGCAGCCAGCGCCAGCACGCGTCGTACCGCGACAGCAGCCAGACCGGCCGGCCCAGCGCCCCGGCCAGGTGCGCCACCGCGGTATCGACCGCGATCACCAGGTCGAGCCCCGCCACCACGGCGGCGGTGTCGTCGAAGTCGGCGCAGTCCGGCATCGGGTCCGCCATGTCGAGCTGGGCCGGCGGGACTTGGTCCTTCTGCAGCGACACGAACCTTACGCCCGCGATGCCCGCCAACGCCGTCAGGGCACCAGCCGGCAACGAGCGCCGCGCGTCCATGGCGCGCATCGCCGCCATCCCCGGCCGTGACGCGCCGGCCCAGACCACGCCCACGCGCAGCCCCGCGCCGGCCAGCTTGGCCCGCCAGGCCGCCGCCTTCGCCGCATCGACTGGCAGGTAGGGAACCCGCGCCGGCACGCTTTCCAGCGTGGTAGAGAAGCCGTGCGGCAAGGACAGCATCGGGCAGTGCAGGTCGTAGTCGGGCGGCTCAGTCCCGCGCGCCAGCACCACGGCCGGTCCGGGCAGGCGCGCCAGCAGGCGCACCAGGGGCGGCTGCACGCACAGCACCACCCGTGCCCCGCGCGCCGCCAGCAGCGGCACGTAGCGCACGAACTGCAAGGTATCGCCGTAGCCGCCTTCGTCGTGGACCAGGATGGTGCGCCCGGCCGGGTCCTCGCCCTGCCAGCACGGCCCGGCCACGCCGTGCGGCAGCATGCCCGGCACCTGCCAGCGCCACTCGTACTCGGCGAACCCGCGCGCCAGGTCGCCGGCGGCCAGCAGGGCCAGGGCGCGATTGCAGCGCACCGCGGCATTCCCGGGGGCCAGCGCCAGCGCCGCGTCGTGCAGCACCAGCGCCAGTCGCATCCGGCCCTGCTCGGCCAGCGCCACGCCCAGGTTGGTGCAGGCGTTGACATGGTTGGGATTGCGCCGCAGCGCCTCGGCATAGGCGGCCACCGCTTCGTCGTAGCGCTGCTGGCGGTGCAGGGCGGTGCCGAGATTGCCCCAGGCCGCCCAGAAGCCGGGCTGCACCGCAAGGGCGCCGCGGCAAGCCGCCTCGGCTTGCTCGGGACGGTGGTTGGCGTTCAGCACCGCGCCCAGGTTGCTCATTGCTTCCGCATCGCGCGGCGCGGCGGCCAGCACGCCCCGGAAAGCCGCCTCGGCCTCCGTCAGCCGCCCCGCCGCGAACGCCGCGCAACCCTGCGCCAGGTGCGAATCCTCGGCCATGCCGCCGTCTCCATGCCCTTTCCAGGGTGGGCGGCGCGGATGAACGGCGGATGAAGAAAACGCCGGACCGGCCTTACTTCATGCCGGAATGGCGATGCCGAACCCCTTGGCGATGGTGCACAGGTTGACCCAGACATCGACCTGGAGCGGCACGCCGTGGGCCTCGCGGTCGGCGCGGTTGCGGGCTTCCGGCTCGCCGGGGACGAGCACTTCCGCGACCCCCGCCGCCGGCGGCGAGGACTTGACGTAGTCCACGTAGTCCATCGCCGCCTGGACCAGATCGTCGGCGCCGAAATGGGCGGGGTCGAGATAGATCGACAACATGTTGTTGCTGAACCGCCCACGGTTGGGCCCGGAGGTGCCGCCGCCGCAGAGCACGCCGGCCAGAATCTCGCACATCAAGGAGACGCCGGATCCCTTGTGCTCGCCGAAGGCCCGCAGAGCGCCTGTCCCGTTGGCCGAAATGCGCGGGCCGTTCGCCACCAGGGGTCCGTACAAGATGGCCGGGTCGCTCGACGGCCTGCCGTCGGGGCCGATCAGGGCGTCCTCGGGCAATGGCTTGCCGCCGTTGGACGCCACCAGCACCTTGCCTTCGGCGACGACCGAGGTCGCCATGTCGAGCAGCAGCATGGGACGGCCCGCCATCGGCGGGATGGCGATGCAGACCGGATTGGTGGAGAAGCGACGGGCGGTGCCGCCGAAGGGCGCCACCAACACGGCACCCGCGGCGTTGACGAAATGGATGGCGACCAGCCCGGCCCCGGCCGCGCGCTCACCCCAGTCGCCGATCCGGCCGAGATGGGCGGAGTGGCGCAACGCCACGATCGCCAGCCCCGCCGCGCGCGCCTTGGCGATTCCGATATCGACGGCCTGCGCGCCGATGGTCTGGCCAAACCCGTGATTGCCGTCCAGCACGGCGTGGGTCGCACTCTGGCTCACCACGGTGACGGATTGCCCGACCAGGGTGCGCCCGCTGCGGATGTCCTCGACATAGCGGGGCACCCGGATGACGCCGTGGCTGTCATGCCCGGCGAGGTTGGCGGAGAGCAGATGGAAGGCGATGCTTTCGGCCTCGGCGGCGTCGCATCCGGCCCGACGGAAGATTTCGGCCACGAACCGGCGCAGCGTGTCGGCGGCGACCCGGTGGGTCGGCAGATCGGCCATGGTGCGCTTCCCTATGCTGGAATGGCGATGCCGAGGCGGGTGGCGATGGAGCACAGGTTGACCCAGGTATCGACCTGCAGCGGCACGCCGTTGGCCTGCCGGGCGGCCTGGTTGCGGGCTTCCGGCTCGCCGGGCGCCAACACTTCCGCGACCCCCGCCGCCGCCGGCGAGGACTTGACGTAGTCCACGTAGTCCATGGTCTTGCGGACAAAATCCTGGGCGCCGAAATGCACCGGGTCGAGGTAGATCGACAGCATGCCGTTGCAGATCCGCTGGTCCTCGCCGTGATGGGGACCCGAGGTTCCGCCACCGGTGAGCACGCCGGCCAGGATCTCGCACATGAAGGCCAGTCCGGAGCCCTTGTGCTCGCCGAAGGCCCGGAGCGCGCCGGGTCCGTTGTTCGGGTTGCGCGGGCCGTTCTGCACCAGCGGTCCGTACAGTACGGCAGGGTCGGCGGACAACTTGCCGTCGGCGCCGATCAGGGCGTCCCCTGGCACCGGCTTGCCGCCGTTGGACGCCACCAGCACCTTGCCCTCGGCGACCACCGAGGTCGCCATGTCGAGCAGCAGCATCGGCCGGCCGGCCATCGGCGGGACGCCGATGCACATCGGATTGGTGGAGAAACGCCGGCCGGTGCCGCCGAAGGGGGCCACCAG
>PLTJ01000378.1:0-534 GCA_003164455.1 Acetobacteraceae bacterium | reverse complement strand
ATCGACGGCCTGCTCGCCGATGTTCTGGCCGAACCCATGGTTGCCGTCCAGCACGGCGTGGGTGGCGCTCTCGCTCACCACGGTCACGGTTTGCCCGACCAGGGTGCGCCCGGTCTGGATATCCTCGACATAGCGCGGCACCCGGATGACGCCGTGGCTGTCATGGCCGGCGAGGTTGGCGGTGGTCAGGTGAAAGGCGATGCCCTTGGCCTCGGGCTCGCCGCATCCGGCGCCACGGAAGATGGCGGCCACGAATTCGCGCAGTGTCGCGACGGGAACCAGGCGGGTCGGCAGGTCAGCCATGACGGACGTCCTTCATGCCTCTCGTTGCGAGAGGGTGGGCGGAAAGGGGAGGCAGGAAAACGACAAAGGGGCACGCAATCGCCTGCGTGCCCCGGCCCTGCCAGGCAGAAAGTCCCGGTGGGAAGCCCCGGACCGGCGCCCGCGGGCGCCGGTCCGGCCCCGCCGTTACGCGGGGAAGGCGATGCCGAACCCCTTGGCGATGTTGCACAGGTTGGTCCAGGTATCGACCTG
>PLTJ01000167.1 GCA_003164455.1 Acetobacteraceae bacterium | reverse complement strand
AGCGACATCACGATCACCCGGCCGAACAGGCGGGGCGACACCAGCACCCGCTGGTGGCGAAACCGGCGCCACCCCAGCAGCACGATGCCGGCGAAGGCCCAGCGCACGCCGGAGAAGAAGGCGGGCGGCACGGCGTTGATGCCGGCCTTCAGGGCAAGCCACGTGGTGCCCCAAACCAGGCACAGGATGATGAACAGCAGACGGTGTCGCGCCGCGGAGGAAAGCGTCGGAAGAAAGGACACGGGTTCTGGGCCAGGCGCTGAAGTTCCGCCGGTATCATAGGCGGGGCAGACCGCGTTGTCCCGTCCCGCCTATGATCCCGGCGCGGCGACGCGGGCGGCGGCGGCGAAAGCGCGGATCAGGTCGGGGTCCTTCTTGCCCCTGGCCCGCTCGACGCCCGAGGAGACGTCCACCGCCTGGGCGGCGGTGGCGCGGATGGCGGCGGCGACGTTATCAGGCGTCAGGCCGCCGGCCAGCAGCCAGGGTAGCGGCGCCCGCCAGCCCCTCAGGATCGACCAGTCGAACGCCACCGCGTTGCCGCCGGGTCGGGTGGCGCCCTCGGGCGGTCCGGCCTCGATGACGAAGCCGTCCACTGCCCCCGCCGTGGCCGGCAGGTCGGCCGCGGTGGTGAGTCCGACCGCACGCCAGACCGGTACGCCGAAGCGGGCACGGAGCGCGGCACAACGGTCCGGCTCATCGTAGATCTGCAACACATTCAGCGGCACCGCCGCCAGAACCGCGGCGACTTCATCGTCGGTCGGCGCCACGAACAAACCGACGCATGACCGTACGCCAGCCGCCAGTTCGGCGGCCCGCACCGGCGTCACGGCGCGCGGGGAAGCGGGGAAAAAGACAAAACCGAGCCAGTCGGCACCAGCGGCAAGGGCAGCATCGCGGGCAGCCCGGTCGTTGATGCCGCAGATCTTGACCCGGATCACATCAGCTCGGCGGCGATGGCGGCAGCGGCGGCGGCGGGATCCGGCGCGGCGGTGATCGGTCGTCCCACCACGATCCAGTCGGCGCCGGCGGCGGCGGCCTGGCGCGGGGTCATGGTACGAACCTGGTCGCCATCCGGGAAACCGGCCGGGCGGATGCCGGGCACCACCAGCACGGCGGTGCCGTCCAGCACGGCACGCAGCGCCGGCACCTCGTGGGCGCTGCACACCAGCCCGTCGGCGCCGGCATCCATGGCTAGGCGCGCCAAGCGGAGCACCTGCTCGCGCGGGCTGCCCGCCACACCGGTGGCGGCGAGCGCGGCCGCGTCGAGGCTGGTGAGCACGGTGACGGCGAGCAACAGCGGGCGATCGGGGCCGGCCTGCTCAGCGGCACGCCGCGCCGCAGCTACCATGGCAGCCCCGCCGCTGGCGTGCAGCGTTAGCATGCGCGGCTGCAAGCCCAGCACGGCCCGCACCGCACCGGCGACCGTGTTGGGGATGTCGTGCAGCTTGAGGTCGAGGAACACCGGGCGGGCGCCGAGGGCGCGTACGCCGTCGGCGCCGTTGGCGAGGAAATATTCCAACCCCAGCTTGAACAGGCCGCAATGCGGCGCGACCTGGTCGGCCCAGGCAGCGGCACGTGCGACATCGGTGGTATCAAGCGCTGCGATCAGGCCCGTCATGTTACCTCGCCGCCATCGTCGTGCCGGGAGCGGATGCGCTCCCCTTCAAGACCGCAACCTGAGCTTCCAGATCGCGCGCGGCCCGCTCGAACCGGCGCGCACGGCGAGCCGTGCCAAGCGCCGGAATCCAGACGAACAGCGCGCCGAGCAGGAAGGCGCCCGCCATGCTCACCAGAATGGCGACAGCAGCCGGCGCCGTCAGCGCAAGGCCGGTCGGCCACAGGGAAAGTGTCATCGGCTGCCGGTTGGACAGCGCGAACAGGATGAGCACGACCAGGAATGGCAAGGCGATCAGGGCGCGCAGCATGGCATTCCATCCCGGCAAAAGGACGCAACAGAAACCACAACAGTTCCGTTCAGGCCGTCACGCGGCCCTTGTGTCCGGCGGTCCTGCGCTTGCCACGGTTGACCCGTTCACGCAGTTCCTTGCCGGCCTTGAAGAACGGTGCGGCCTTCTCGTCAACCGGTACGGCCTCGCCGGTGCGCGGGTTGCGCCCGGTTCGGGCCTCGCGCCGCTTCACCGTGAAGGCACCGAAACCGCGCAACTCGACCCGCTCGCCACGGGACAGCGCGGCGGTGATCTCGTTGAAGACGGTGGCAACGATCAGCTCCACATCCTGGCCACGTAGATGCGGATTCGCCGCGGAGAGATCCGCGATCAGCTCCGACTTGGTCATGTTTCCGCCCTCGCAGGTCAACTCTCAGTCATCGTTGTTTCCAGGCTGCCAGATGGCCCAGGCGCCGTCAAGACTAAGCCCTTGAGAGAGCACGCTTTTCATCACGTCTCCCAGGACGGGTGCCACCGACCCCAGGAGAACCCGACGGGCGAGCCCGTCAACCCGCAGTTCGGCGACCGGCAGACCCGCGGGAATCCCCTTCTCGGCGGCCAGCCAGGCGCGGGCTTCCGGCTCGCCACCGATCGCATCGATCAGGCCGAGGTCCAACGCCTGCCGCCCGGTATAGGCTCGCCCGTCGGCCAGCGTGCGCACCTGGTCGGGCGGCATGTGGCGGCCGCTGGCGACCATGCCGACGAACTGGTCGTACAGGTCCATCACCAGCCCTTGCAGCACCTCGCGGCCCTGCGGCGAGGTCGGGTGGGTGAAGCTGGGCTGGTTCTTCAACGGGCCCGACGTGATCGCCTCGGCGGTAATGCCAAGCCGGTCGAGCAGGCCGGAGATCTCGCCGGTCTGCAGCAGCACGCCAATCGAGCCGGTGAGGGTGGAGGAACGGGCGAAGATGCGGGCGGCCGGCAGCGCCACCATATAGCCGGCCGAGGCGGCGGTGCCGGCCATGACCGCGACCACCGGCTTGCGGGCGGCGACCTCGGCGATGGCATCGTGCAGGCTTTCGCCGCCGCCGACGCTGCCACCGGGGCTGTCGATATAGACGATCAGCCCGCGCACGGAGTCATTCTTCGCCAGCGCCGTGACCGCCTCGGCGAGCCTGCGGTTGTCGGTGATCAGGCCGCTGACGGTGAGCCGGGTGAGATGGGCGCTGCCGCCCGGCCGCAGCCGCGGGGCGAGCACGACAAGGACGCAAACGATCACCGCGAGCACGGTGGCAGCCCGCCAAAAGAACAGGCGGCGCTTGAGGCACCGCCTGTCGATCAGCAGGTCCGTTTCAAAGGACATGGCAATCCTGGCCGAATATCAGCTGTCCTGCTCGAACTGCTGATTGCGGCGACGGATGGCAGCCCCGAGGATGTCGCCCAGCGAGGCGCCGGAATC
>PLTJ01000073.1:4288-19546 GCA_003164455.1 Acetobacteraceae bacterium | reverse complement strand
GATTCAGCTTCCCGGACGGAAAACGAATCAATACCATCCAAGGACTCTTGGCGCCTCATGTCGCAATCAATGGCCGCGGACAAGATTTTTCAATTGAGGACCTTGAAATATTGCAAACCCATACTCGTCACTTTTATATCTACGGCACAGTAAGATACAGCGACATATTTTCTAGACCAGAGAATCATATCACCCAATACTGCTGGGAAATATCCGCTATTCAAGGGAATGTCCGACAGAACCCGGGTTCTGTAAATGTCGTGTTTAGTGTGTGTGCAGAGCACAATTGTGCTGATAATTCCTGCCGTCCCCAGGAGTTTGCAGACGGCCCTCCAGAACCGTGTCCCCCCGGACCGAAATAGACATTCCCGGAAGAGATAACGCGCCCACATGGCGCGTCCACCGATCACGTCACACCTCCGGTAGAGAGGTGGGGATCGGTGCGGATTTGGTCAGGACCGGCATGGTGGCGCCTGCTACCTAATACCGGACTCTTCCATCATTCCGGCCGGTTGGTATCGCGCGCGGCGCTGATGGGGCGGCCGCGCGCAAAACCATGAGCCATCACACTACCGTTCTTTGCATTTCGGCCCGGCTACGGGCAACATGGCCGCAATTGGCCGGACACTCCCTGGGGGATCTTCGCTGTCCGGTCGCGCCGGCGGGAAACGTCAGACGCTCGTGGTGTCACCCGTCGCAGTCCTGGAAGGACCAGAGTCATGACGGTCGCCGCGATCCTGAAACACAAGGGTTCCGAGGTCACTTCCGCCCGGCCTGACGACACGATCGAGGCGGTCGTGCGGGTGTTGACCGCGCGCGGCATCGGCGCGGTGGTGGTGCTCGACGCCGCCGACCGGCCGCTCGGCATCCTCAGCGAGCGTGACATCGTGCACGCCCTGGCCGCCAGGGGGGCGGCCGCGTTGGCGGTGACGGCGGGCGACCTGATGACGCGCGCACTGAAGACCGCGACGCCGCGGACCACGGTAGGCGAGGCGATGGGCATGATGACCGCCGGGCGGTTCCGCCACCTGCCGGTGATCGACAACGACGCCCTGGTCGGCCTGGTCAGCATCGGCGACGTGGTGCGGGCAAAAATCCTTCAGCAGGAGACCGAGGTTGACGGGCTGCGCGCCTACGTTTCCGGCGCCGGCTGAAGGGGCCGGCCGTCAGTCGTCAGTAGGTCCTGGCGGCCTGGCGCTCATCGGAGTCGCTCCATGGCGGCTCGCCCAGGTCGACGGTTCTCGGCTTGGTGGTGGCGCCGGTGAGGGCGCCGGCGCCGCCGCCGATGACGGCGCCCATGACCACGCCAATGGGGCCGCCGAGCAGGCCGATGCCGGCGCCGGTCACGGCCCCGGCTGCGGCGCCGCCCTGGGTGCGGTCGTTCGCGTTGGTGCCGCAGGCCGCCAGCGCCGCCATGCCCGCCAGCGCGATCAGCCGCATCATCCTTGTCATCGCCGTTTCCTCTGCCGGGTGTTGCGGGCCTCACAATACCGAAGGTGCGCCAGCCCGTCCGGGTTCGCAGGGGTCGACTCGCCGTCTGGCACACCACCATGATAATGTTACGCTACGCCAGCCTCGGGAGGGAAGATGCATGGACCGCCCGCCGCGCCACGCCGCCGTCGTGACGATGCCGCCGCTTTCACACCACGAGGGGTAACGACCACATGCCGTCACCAATGCCGTTCCGTCGTCCGGCCTGGGTCGAGGAATTCGTCGGCTTCATCGTCAAGGGCAACGTGATCGACCTCGCCGTCGGCATCATCATCGGCGCCGCCTTCACGACGGTTGTCGGCAGCCTGGTGAAGGACCTGTTCAACCCGCTGTTCGGCCTGCTGATCGGCGGCATCGATTTCGGCAACATTTTCGTCACCCTGAAGGGTCCGTCGCTGCCGACATTGGACGCCGCCCGCGCGGCCGGCGCGGTGACGTTGAATGTCGGGGTGTTTCTCAACGCCGTCATCCAGTTCCTGATCGTCGGTTTCGCGGTGTTCTGGCTGGTGAAGGGGCTGACCCGGCTGAACATGGCCGGCCGTGCCGCGCCTGCCGGCCCGACCAGGAGCGAGGCCCTGCTGACCGAGATCCGCGACCTGCTGGCCAAGCGGGAAACGCGGCCGGGGGCGGTGGAGTAGGGAGCGATCCCCCGATCCGGGTTGCCGCGATCCGCGGCGGGGCAGCGCGCCAGGCTATGATCCCCCCATGACCGACACCCCCGACCCGCCGCGCCACGCGCTCACCCGCGACTTCCTGCTCGACGCGGGCTTTGCCGCCATGATCCGCCGCGCCATGCCGGACGCCGTTCTGCTGACCGACGCGGAACGCGCCGCCTCGATTCGCGCCATCCTCGACGCCCGCCCCGACCACGGCGACGGGCTGTGGCTGTTCGCTTACGGCTCGCTGATCTGGAACCCCACTTTCCACTACCGTGCCCGGCGGGTCGCCGGCGTCGCGGGCTGGCACCGGGCGTTCTGCCTGGCCTCGCGCGGCGGCCGCGGCAGCCCGGACAACCCCGCCATGCTGCTCGGCCTGATGCCGGGCGGCGCCTGCACCGGCGCCGCCTTTTGCATCGACGAGACGGTGCTGGAGGGCGAACTCGATATCATCTGGCGCCGCGAAATGGTCACCGCCGCCTACATCCCGCGCTGGTTGGCGGTCGTGGACGACGCCGGGAAACCGTTCGGCGCCGCCGTCACCTTCACCATCAACCCGGACGCCCCGACCTACGCCGGCGACCTGCCGGAAGCGGAGGTCGTGCGGCGCATCGCCACCGCCCGTGGCCGAATGGGGACCGCCGCCGAATACCTGTTCAACACCCGCGACGGGCTGCACGGCCTCGGCATCGCCGATGCGTTCATCGACGATATGGCCCGCAAGGTCGAAGCCGTCCTGCTTCCCCCCGCCGCCTGCTAAGTAGGATTCGCTTGATCGTGCCACAGTCGGGGCGTTGCCCCGAACCCTACCAGGGCGTTGCCCTGGACCCACCAAGGGCCAGAGGCCCTTGGNNCTTATCTTCGCGCCTATGGGGCAGCGCCCTCGCTTGTGTGTCACGATCAAGCGAATCCTGCTTAGACCTCGACGCGGCCGTGCATGACGGGCACGCAACTGCCGGCGACGGTGGCCAGCACCGGGCCTTCCGGCGTCTTGCTCGCGGTCGCCAGCAGGCGGCTGGGGCGGCCGATCTCCTCGCCCTGGGCGATGTCGTAGGCCAGGCTGACGTTGTCGCCGGGGGCCAGCGACGTCAGCAGCGCCGCCAGCGTGGCATTGGCGCTGCCGGTCGCCGGGTCCTCCACCACGCCGGCGAGCGGGGCGAACATGCGGGCACGCAGCCGGGTGGCCTCGCCTTCCACGCGGGCATAGAGGAGCAGGTTGAACTGGCCGGACAGTTCTTCGATGGCATGCGCGGCACGGCGGAAAGCGCCCAGATCCGGCATGGCGCGCGCCAGTGTGGCGACGCTTGCCACCTCGGCGATGACGAAGGGCGTGCCGACCGAGGCCACCAGCGGCTCGTGCGCCGTGGTGACGATGTCGCCGGGCTCCAGCGAGGCGCATGTGGCGACCGTGTCGGTCGGCACCGCGACGCCGATCGACAGGGCCTGCGGGGCGGAGATGCGCGCGCCCTCGGGGCGGCCGTCGGCACCCCGGAGGATGTGCACGCGCACCAGGCCGGCGCCCTCCTCGAAGGTGAGGTGCTCCGGGGTGGTGGCGGCGCGGCAGGCGAGCACGTAGCCGGTGCCCACGTTGGGGTGGCCGGCGAACGGCATCTCCATGGCCGGGGTGAAGATGCGCACGTACGCGGTGTGGCGCGCGTCCGCCGGTGGCAGCACGAAGGTGGTCTCGGAGTAGTTGAACTCCCGCGCCAGCGTCTGCATCTGCGCCTCGGTCAGGCCGGTGGCGTCGGGCAGCACGGCCAGCGGATTGCCGCCGAAGCGGCGATCGGTGAACACGTTGACCGTGACGAACTCATAGGAGGGCATGGCGCTTTCCTTCGGGTCTGGGTCGGGTCGCGCGCCAGGTGTCGTCCTGCAACACGGCGCGGCCTTCGGCGTGCAGCTTCAGCAGGTAGGCCAGTACGATGCGCCCGGCGGCGGCGCGCAGGCGCGGGTTGAGGGGGATGTAAGGCCATGCTCGCTCTCCCCCTCGGCCGTCCCCCTTCGATGCACCATCACGGCCGCGGCTGCAACGCCAACTCCTCGCGTTTGCGCAGTTGTTCGCGGTGAAAATTGTAAAGGCCGGCGGCGATGACGATGACCGCGCCGATCAGCGCGTCGCGGCTCGGCACCTCGGCGAACACCAGCCAGCCCAGCCCGCTGCCCCAGAGCAGGGCGGTGTATTCGTACGGCGCCAGCGCCCCCACCGTGGCCAGGGCGAAGGCGCGCGACTGCAACCAGTGCCCCATACCGTTGCCCAGGCCGACCAGCGCCAGCGCCGCCAGCGCCGAGACCGGCAGCCCCGGGATCGGCAGGAACGCCCACAGCGCCAGCCCCACCGGCAAATGGGCGGCCATCAGCCAGAACGACAGGCACTCCGGCGTCTCGGTGGTGGCCAGCATGCGGATCAGGATGCGCGACAGCGCCAGCGGGGCGATGCCGGCGACCATCACCAGCGCCGCCGGGCTCCATAACGCCCCGCCCGGCCGCAGCATCAC
This sequence comes from Acetobacteraceae bacterium, assembly GCA_003164455.1. Taxonomy (GTDB): domain Bacteria; phylum Pseudomonadota; class Alphaproteobacteria; order Acetobacterales; family Acetobacteraceae; genus Rhodovastum. Next base: position 14,904 of record PLTJ01000073.1, on the reverse strand, counting down.
CAGCACGCCGGCGAAACCGAGCGCGGTGGAGGCGGCGCGGCGCCAGTGGATCCGCTCGCCCAGCAGCGGCACCGCCAGCACCGTCATCAGCAGCGGCGTGCAGAAGCCGATGGCGTAGCTGTCGGCCAGCGACATGCCCATCTGCCAGGCCACGTACCAGGTCAGCGAGGCGCCGCTGTGCACCACGCTGCGCAGCGCCACCATGCGCCAGCGCACCGGCCGCAGGCGCCGCCAGCCCGCCACCGAGCCGGGGGCGCCGGGCAGGCAGGCCAGCAGCGCCACCGTCGGCAGGCCGAACGCCGCCCGTCCGATCATGACGCCGGCCAGCCCGACCGCCGACAACGCCCATTTGATCGCGGTGTCGCCCACCGTCATCAGCACGTAGGCGAGGCAGACCACGGCGATGGCGTTGACCGTATCGGCGCCGGTATCGCGCAGCACGCGCCGGATCGGAACCGCCATCCTCAGTCCGCCCGCGTGAACAGACGGAACCGGTACCAGCCGGCGGCCGGCCGGTAGTGCGACCAGGCCTCGGCGAACAACGGGTGGCGGGAGAAATAGGCGATGAAGTCGAATGGCACGCCGTTGCAGTCCGGGATGCCGGCATAGCGGTCCACGATGACGGCGGCGGGGGGCGCGCGGGCGAAGTCCTCGGCGACGGTGCGGAAGACGAAGAACTCGGAGTCCGACATTTCCCCGATGTCGCGGTAGCGCCGCCCGTCCGCCGGGCAGGTGCGGTAGTTCCCCTCCAGTATCCACATGTTCATGGTGCGCAGCGCGAGCCGGGCGTGGGCATAGTTCAGCGCCGGGAAAATGGGCGCGACCTGGGGCGAGAGCACGAGCACAGCCTTGCCCTCGGCCACGCGTTTCAGCAGCCCGGTGAGGCCGGCGGTGGCGCTGCGGCGGTAGGTGAGTTCGTTCCGGGGCGTCTCGGTGGTGGCGACGGACCAGATCACGAAGACGAGGCCGAGCAGGGCGACCAGGCCGCGGTCGGCGATCCGGCGCGTGGCGTCCAGCGCGTCCAGCCGGCGCGCCGCCAGCAGCACGGCCAGCGCGAGGGTGAACAGTTCCAGCGGCAGGACCTGGTACGACCAGCCCTTGCGCTGGGCGAGGGCGGAAGCCAGGCCGCCGAGCGCGGCCAGGGCGAGCAGGCGCGGCAGCGCGCCACCGGGGCGGGTGGTGGGGCGCAGCGCCGGCCACAGCAGCGCCGCCAGCACCAGCACCGTGCCGCCCACCCGGTGGATTCGCAGCGTGTCGACCGGGCCGAGCCCGGAAAGGTCGAGATAGAGGTCCCAGACCAGCGGCAGCACGCCGGACAGGTAGTCCGGGAAGAACAGCGGCAGCGAGACGAGGTAGAGCAGCCAGAGCGCCGCCATGATCCAGGGCACCGGATCGCGCAGCCAGCGCCGCGGGCCGCAGCCCAGCAGCACGGCAAGCTCCACCAGCGCCGGAATGCCGAGGAAATACGGCTTGAGGGCGAAACCGACCGCCGCCAGCACGGCGGCGGCGATGCGCCCGCGCGGCGCCTCGCCACGGGCACGGCGGGCGGCGGCGTAGAGGTAGGGCAGCGCCGAGGCGGCCATCAGATGGTCGCGCTGGCCGAAATCGTGGCCGGCGGCGAACACGAGCAGTCCGGGCAGCACCGCCAGCAGCAGGCGCTCGACCGGCCCGTCGGCCGCGGGGTCGCGCAGGCGCAGCGCGAGCGCCCATACGGCGGCGCTCCAGGCCAGCAGGCAGGCCTGGAGCGCGGTGACCGCCTCGATCCCGGTGGCGCGCGCCAACCAGGCCGGCAACAGGTTCAGCACGTAGATCAGCGGCGGGTTGACGTCGATCAGATCGACATAGAGACGCTCGCCGGCCAGCCACCGCTGGCTGAAGGAGAGCACGGCGGCGACGTCGTGGTTGACCGGCGGGGCCAGCACGCAAAGGACGAAAAACAGCACCGGCAACAACGCTGGCCAGGCGCGCAGGACGGTGGTGGTGGGGGTCGTCGTCATCGCGGGCAGGCTTGCAGCCCAATCGTGGCCGGCGCAAGGCTCGGGGATGGTGCCGCCATCCGCCCGATTGCTTGTGCGATCATTCCAGGCGGCGGTATAAGTTACGGAATCGGGAAGAAGATCGATGGATATCCGCAAGCTCTGCGTCGTCGTAATGGGATGCCTTGGGGCCGCGGCAGCAGGCGTCGCCATGGCCTCCGCCGCTCCGGCGTTGTCCGAATCCGAGATCAAGGCAAATTTCGAACCGAGGATCGGCGCCAATAATTTTGTCCGGATACCACTCGGCAATATTGATGTTGTCGCCGGGCCACGGGATTCGTGCCGGAACGCCAATACAGTCTGGAAGGAAGAATATACCTACCGGTCCATCCTGGCGGCCAGCCGGGCGGGACTGGTCAGGGCCATTGCCTATGACGCGGACGCGCCCGGAAACGCCACGGTGCTGCCGCGCTGGATTCTTGCCGAGGCCGATGGCCCCGCGAGCGGGCCGGAACGATCGCTCACCTGCGACAGCCCCGCCGGCCTTGTCGCGGTGAAAGTAATTCCCGGCAATGAATTCCTGACGGGCCGGGGCTTCGTGACCCGTTTCAATGTCGCGCTGTCGTCGCTGGGCGCCGCGGCGCAGGCCTGCGACTGCCAGAACATGCTGATGCTGCAAACCGGCACCGCGGCGGTCAGGACGATCATCGGGAATGAATACTTCAAACAGGGACCGGATGACTATCGGCTCGTCATGCTCGCCTATGGCGAGGAGTACACCCCAGCGTATCAGGCTTTTTTCAGGACCCTCGAAAACAGCGACCCGGCGGCGGAGATGAAGGCGAGGGTGCTCTTTCATTTCGACCCGTTCAATAATTCCTGGTCGATCGTCGCGGAAGACGTCGCGGCGACGTCAGGAGACTTCACGACGGACCGGGTTTCCGCGTCACTTCGTCAATAGGCGATGCTTGTTTGATCGGGCTGCCGCGCCCAGGCTTGCCCTCCGCCCCGCCGCGCGATAGGCGCCCGTGCATGAAAATCCTCGAGGTCATCAACGTCGATTTTTCCCTCCGCCATTTCCTCCTGCCGCTGATGCGCGGCATGCGCGCGCGCGGCCACGAGGTGGTCGGCGTCTGCGCCGAGGGACCGCTGCTGGCGGCGGTGCGCGCCGAGGGTTTCCGGGTCGAGACCGTGCCGATGGCGCGCAGCTATTCCCCCCGCGCCCAGTGGCGGGCCTACCGCGCCCTGCGCGACCTGGTGGGCCGCGAAAAACCCGACCTGGTGCACGGCAACATGCCGATCTCCGGCTTTCTCGCCCGCCTCGCCGCCCGCGCCGCCGGGGTGCCGAAAATCGCCTACACCTGCCACGGCTTCCTGTTCAACCAGCCCGGACCCTGGTGGCGGCGCGCCCTCGCCTTCGTCATGGAGTGGATCGGCGGGCGGCTGACCGACATCCACATGACCGTCTCGGACGAGGAAGCCGCCGATGCGCGGCGCCTGCACATCCACGCCCGCTCCGTCGGCATCGGCAACGGCCGCGACCCGGCGCGGTTCCACCCCGACCCCGACGCGCGCGCCCGCATCCGCGCCGAACTCGGCGTGCCGGACGACCGGGCCGTGGTGATCGTCGTCTCCCGCCTGGTGCGCCATAAGGGCCACCCGGAACTGCTCGCCGCCATGCGCAACGTCGATGCCGATCTGTGGGTGGTCGGCAACCGGCTCGACAGCGACCACGGCGAGGACCTCGAACCCTACTTCGCCAACTGCGGCCTGGGATCGCGGCTACGCCGGCTGGGCTACCGCGAGGACGTGCCGGCCCTGCTCGCCGCCGCCGACATCTTTGCCCTCCCCAGCTTTTTCGAGGGGCTGCCGATGTCGGTCATCGAGGCCATGCTGACCGCGCTCCCCGTGGTGGCCACCAGGGTACGCGGCCCACGTGAGCAGGTAGAAGACGGCAGCACCGGCCTGCTGGTGCCGCCGCGCGACGTTGCGGCGCTGGCCGCCGCGCTGGCCCGGCTGGCCGGCGATGCCGCGTTGCGCGCGCGCATGGGGCAGGCCGGGCGCGACCGCGCGCTGGTCCGCTACGATGAGGCCAGGGTTGTCGCCCGCACGCTGGATTTGCTGGGTCTGTAGGTCTATGCGGGCGCCATCCCGCTGACCGGAGGCCACCATGACCGACATCGTTCCGATCCGTCGCGCCCTCATTTCCGTTTCCGACAAGACGGGCCTGGTCGACTTTGCCCGGGCGCTGGCCGCGCGGGGGGTGGAAATCCTGTCCACCGGCGGCTCGGCCAAGGCGATCCGCGACGCCGGGCTGGCCGTGCGGGAGGTTTCCGAGTTCAGCGGCTTTCCGGAAATCCTGGACGGGCGGGTGAAAACGCTGGTGCCGCAGGTCCATGGCGGCATCCTGGGCCGGCGCGACCTGCCCGGCCACGTGGCGCAGATGCAGGCCAATGGCATCGTCCCGATCGACCTGGTGGCGGTCAATCTCTACCCCTTCGAGGCCACGGTGGCGCGCGGCGCGGCCTTCGCGGACTGCGTCGAGAACATCGACATCGGCGGACCCGCGATGATCCGCTCGGCGGCCAAGAACCATGAATTCGTCACCGTCCTGACCGAAGCGGCGCAATACGCCGCGGTGCTGGGCGAACTCGAGGCGCAAGGCGGCACCACGCTGGCGCTGCGCCGCCGGCTGGCCGGCGAGGCCATTGCCCGCACCGCCGCCTACGACGCCGCCATCGCCGACGTGGTTCGCCGGCCAACGCGACGAGACAGTTCCCCACCCGGATGACCGTTTCGGGCACCCTGCGCCAGGGCCTGCGCTACGGCGAGAACCCGCACCAGCAGGCCGCNNCAACGACACCGACGCGGCCTTCGAGTGCGTCGCCGACTTCGCGCCGCCCACGGTGGTGATCATGAAACACGCCAACCCCTGCGGGGTGGCCAGCGCGGCCGCGCTGGCCGAGGCCTGGGACGCGGCGTTGCGCTGCGACCCGGTGAGCGCCTTCGGCGGCATCGTCGCGGTGAACCGCATCCTGGACGAGGCCACGGCGGCGAAGATCGCGACGATCTTCACCGAGGTGGTCATCGCACCGGACGCCACCGCCGGCGCGCGGGCGGCGCTGGCCCGGAAAAAGAACGTTCGCGTGTTGCTCACCGGCGGCCTGCCCGATCCGACGGCGCCGGGGATCACCTTCCGCAGCGTTGCCGGCGGCTTCCTGGCGCAGTCGCGCGATCGCGGCCAGATCAGCCGCGACATGCTCAAGCTGGTAACGAAACGCGCCCCGACCGAGGCCGAACTGGAAGACCTGCTGTTCGCCTTCCGGGTCTGCAAGCACGTCAAGTCGAACGCCATCGTCTATGCCCGGGACGGCGCGACGGTGGGGATCGGGGCGGGGCAGCCGAACCGGGTCGATTCGGCGCGCATCGGCGCCTGGAAAAGCGAGGAGGCGGCCCGCGCCGCCGGCCTCACGGGTCGGCTGACGGCGGGCAGCGTGGTCGCCTCCGACGCCTTTTTCCCCTTCGCCGACGGGCTGGAGGCGGCGGTGGCGGCGGGCGCGACGGCGGTCATCCAGCCCGGCGGCTCGATGCGCGACGCCGAGGTGATCGCCGCGGCCGATGCCGCCGGCATCGCCATGGTGTTGACCGGAATGCGTCACTTCCGCCACTGATCGCACCGAGGACGCATGCGTAATTTCGACGAGCTGAGCGAACGCGAAATCCTGGCGCTGGCGATCTCCAGCGAGGAGGAGGACGGCCGCATCTACCGCGACTTCGCCGACGGGTTGCGCGCGGACTATCCCGCCTCCGCCCAGATCTTCACCGAGATGGCGGGCGAGGAGGATCAGCACCGGCGCTGGCTGATCGACCTCTATCAGAAGAAATTCGGTGAACACATCCCGCTGATCAAGCGCGAGCACGTGCGCGGCTTCATCCAGCGCAAGCCGGTCTGGCAGATGCAGCCGCTGAACCTCAACGCGGTCCGCCGCCAGGCCGAGGAGATGGAGTTCGACGCCCAGCACTTCTACGACCGCGCGGCGACCCGCTCGACCGATGCCTCGATCCGCAAGCTGCTCGGCGACCTCGTCGCCGCCGAGACGAAGCACGAGCACACGGCCGAACGGCTCACCAAGGAGAACCTGACCGAGAGCGCCCTGGCGGACGAAGCGGACTCGGCGCGGCGCATGCTGGTGCTGCGCTTCATCCAGCCCGGGCTGGCCGGGCTGATGGACGGCTCGGTGTCCACCCTGGCCCCGGTGTTCGCCGCCGCCTTCGCCACCGGCGCGTCGTGGGAAGCCTTCCTGGTCGGCATGGCCGCCTCGATCGGCGCCGGCATCTCGATGGGTTTCGCCGAGGCGCTGTCGGACAACGGCAGCCTGACCGGCCGCGGCGCCCCGCTGCTGCGCGGCGTCGTCTGCGGGGTGATGACCACGCTGGGCGGCATCGGCCACACGCTGCCGTTCCTGATCCACAACTTCCACGCCGCCTTCATGGTGGCGGTGGCGGTGGTGGTGGTCGAACTGGGGGTGATTTCCTGGATCCGGTGGAAATACATGGACACCCCGCCGATCTCGGCCGCCATGCAGGTAGGCTTCGGCGGCGCTTTGGTGTTCGCTACCGGCATCCTCATCGGCAGCAGTTAAAGGCAAAGGAAGGCCAAGGCGCTGCCCTGGACCCGCCAGGGGTCAGTGGACCCCTGGACCCCATTACTTTCCAGAAATGTAGCGAACGTAGGGTGGGTTGCTCTTCGCAACCCACCAACGCAACGTGCCGCAATCATCCCCCCGTGCCCAACCGCGACGACCGACTTGATGCCGGCCTCGCCCAAGCTCTCTACTGCTCACCGTCGCCGGCTCGCCAGATCCTTGGTCCGCGCGGCCGCTGGCGACGGCGCATGACACTTCGCTCATGCGCCCTACACCGTGCTTATCACGGACTCCCTTCGAGCACATGGTGCGCTTCAGTGGAGGCACAAAGGGAGAATGCGGACATGAGAAAACACGCGCTGCTTTCGACTCTCGCGGCGCTGGCGATCACGATGGCCGCAACCCCGGTCTTGGCCGGACCGTTCACCGGCAAGGGCGAGTTCTGTGTCGGAATATTCAGAATCGCCAACACGCCTGTCAGTATGGATGGACAGGGCGCCATCTTCACGATGCGGACCGACCAGGATGGGGCATTTGTGAGCTACCGGAATATAGCGACCCTCAGTGCGTACAACGATCCGGTGGCCACGCTGCGGAAGGGATTCCCCTTATCTGGCTCGAAGTTGACGACTCAGCCTCAGGTCCCGACTGCTGGCGGAGTCGGCGATCTGACCATACGTACGGTGACCATCCCGGGGGAACGAGAACACCTACACCTTCACGATCGGCAGTACCGTCTTCAAAGGGCATGGCGGAACGACCGGTGGCGTGAACTACATAGGGATCGTTTCTTGCTCGTCGAAGTCCTACGAAATGGCGATCGACGAGCTCAAGATCAAGTGGTGATCCTTGCGGCGTCAGGCGGCCCTAAAACTGCATCGTCCGGACCACCTCCTGCATGACTCCCGTCACGCCTTGGAAGGGCGTCGACCCCGCATTCCGGACGTACATCGTCATCCGGCCCTTCTCGGTCGTGAAGTGGATGACCGAGAAGTAGTAGTCCTGCCCATTGATCTGCAGGTGGCATTCGCGGAACACCGGGTTGACGAACTTCGCCGGCAGGCTCGCTATATTTTGGACGCACTGCGTCGGGCCGTGACTTGCCGAACCATACATCGCCGCCGAGACGCTCCCCTCGATGGCATCGTCTGTCGCATCTCTCACATAGAGACCGAACAACGCTTTCGTGTCGAGGGCGGAAAATTCGACCCGCCAGGCACCAGCTGCAACGGGTGCCGGCACGGAAGGCCCTCGGTACTGGAGCGTCCCGGGGATCACCTTCGGATTGAAGGTGAATCCAGTTCGCTGAGCAAACAGGGCCATCGCATCGGGCCCGGTTTGGGCCGCGGCCGGTATCGCACAGAGCAGCGCCGCAACGAACACGTATACGAACATCTTTTAGGCACTCCCCATGACAAATCTCCGCCACCACGGCCGACCTTTATGTTGGGTCTTGACGCATTAAGTATGAGCGATCGTAACGAGCGTAGGGTGGGTTGCTCTTCGCAACCCACCAACCCAACGTGCCGCAATCAGCAAGCATAACTCGGAATTCCGAACCGTCGTAGGGCGGAAAGCGAACCGTATTCCGCCGTCACCGGAGCCGGGGCCTACTCCCCACATGCCGGCTTATCGCCGCGCGGGTCGTGCTTCCCGGCCATAGGCGCTGCCCGTGGACTCTGCCGCAACGCGATGCCGACTTTCCGCTCCGCGGTGGGCGATCAAAACGGCGTTCTCGAAAATCCCCCCGGCGCCGCATGCGGCGGCCCTCTTGTGCCCGAAGGAGGTCCGTCGTTCTCTCCGTCCTGCCGCTTCTTCTAGGATGCGGCGCGTACCGGAGGGAGGCACGAATGGAAAATCTGCCGCTCGGCAAGGCGTTCACGCTGATCGAGCCGGGGCCGGTCGTCCTGGTGACGACGAACGACGGCCACAAGGACAACGTGATGGCCATCTCCTGGACGATGGTGCTGGACTTCACGGCGAAGTTCGCCATCACCACCGGGGCCTGGAACTACTCCTACGCCGCGCTCACGAAGACGAAGGAGTGCGTCATCGCGATCCCCACGGTGGACCTCCTCGACACCGTCGTCGGGGTTGGAACCTGCTCGGGGGCGGACACCGACAAGTTCGAGAAGTTCAGGCTCACCCGCCTGAAGGCGAAGCACGTCCGGGCGCCGCTCATCGCNNGTCGACATCGTCAAGCGCCACGACATCGTGGTGCTTGAGGGCGTCGCTGCCCATATCGACGCCGCCCGCAAGGAGAAGCGACTGATCCACGCCGTCGGCGACGGCACGTTCGTGGTGGATGGCCGTCATTTCGACCGGAAAGAGGCGATGCGCTCCAAACTGCCGAGCGGACTGTAGTCCTACCCCGCGTCCCAGCCGCTCCCCCGGCTTCACCTGGTACGAAGTCCCGACACCGCCCGCGCCTTCCTAAAACTTCACGCTGGCGACCACTTGCCCGAGAAATATCGCCGCTCCGCCGGTCCGGCCGGTGCCGGTATCGACCTGTTTGTAGCCCGGCCCCGGCAGCCCGACCGCCGCCGTCGGCACCACCGTGAGCCAGTCGGTCGGCGACCACTCCACATAGAGGTCCAGCTCGTCCATCGCCCGTTTCGAGGTTACCGGCGCGCCGGTGCTGATCAACTGGTTGACCTGGCCCAGCTTGTTGAAATCGATGCGGTAGTAGTTGGCGCCGACATTGATCTGCTCGCTTGGGTTGGCGCGCAGGCTGATCTGGTGGACGGTGATGTTGGTCAGCCCCTGTTCGTACCAGCCGTAGATCTCGCCGATGTACCAGGTGCCCGGCCCCAGGCCCCGTCCGTCGGCGCCATAGAACAGCGGATCGTAGGAATGCTTGGTGCCCCCGCCCGTCGGATCGCCATCGCCGCTGAACGAGGCGTAGCGATAGGTCACCATCGGCGTCCACGGCAGCCCGGAAAACTGATAGCCGGGTTCGACATACCAGCCGTTGGCGTCGGTCCTGCGGCCCGGGGTGTTGTTGATCTGGGCGACGTATTCGCCGAAGAACAGGACGTCGCGGTCGAACGGCAGGAACGACCCGGCGGCGCGTGCCGAATAGACGTTCAAACCGTCGCGGTTCGCGTCGATACTGCCGGGCGGCTCCTGGCCGGCCGCGATGATGTTGAAATAGGTGCCGGTAACCACCCATTGTTCGGCCAGCGTGCCGAGCTTGTCCGTCCGGGGCTCTCCGTACCAGTCGACGCTGCCGCCCACCAGTTCGCTCGCCGGCTGATCGAGGCCGTTCATCATCGATTGGTCGCTCACCGATTCCAGGTGGAACGCGGTGCCGCGCACCGGCGCCAGTGCGCTCGGGTTGAATTTCAGGACAATGGTTCGCTCAAAAGCCTCGCGCGGCGCGGTGTAGTACGCGGCGCGCTGGAACGCATTGAAAACGGCCCCGTTGATCAGCAGCCCGTCGCCGATCGTCACGGGCTGGTTGCCGGCGGAGATGTCGATCGCATCGTCGCCGAGCGCCGGCAGCAGGTCGCCCGATTTCCAGCCGATGAACATGTTTTCCGGCGCCAGATGCCCCGGCTGGAACGACGTGGTCGAGGTGCCGGCCACGGCGTCGCCGCTGCCGAGCGTGGTCGTCCCAATGACGCTGAACGCGCCGTACAGCGTCGAGCCCTTGGCGCCGGCCGCGCCGTCGAGCGTGTATTCGAAGCCGACCGACGGTTCCGCCCAGCCCTCGAACCAGGTGCGATCGAGCCGCACCTTGCCCGAGTTGGTGTTGAAGTCGCCGCGCCCGAAATCGACGTTGCTGACGTCGAAGCCGCCCACCCCGCCGATGAAGCCGAGGCTCACCTTGAGGTTGCCGGCATCGTACACGTCGATGTCGGCCCTGGCGGCGAGCGGCGCCAGGGCGAGCGGCAGGCCGACGGACAACGCGGCGGCGATGCGTTGCGCCGACATGCCGGTCAGGTCTCTATCGGCGTATCGGCCCGCCCGCCCCATTCGCTCCACGAGCCGT
>PLTJ01000073.1:0-4264 GCA_003164455.1 Acetobacteraceae bacterium | reverse complement strand
AGGGCAGGTTGACGCTGCCCGGAATGTGGCCGGACCGCATGCCGGGGCGCGGCTCGGGCACCTGCGCGGTGAAGCGTCCGGCGGCGCGGGCGTCCAGCACCAGTTCGCGGCCGCTCTCCAGATTGGCCAGCACGTCGCCGATGCCGCGCAGCCCCGTCGCGCGGAAATCCGGCCGGAAGGCCGCCGGCGCCATCGCCGGCGCGTCCCCGGTCTCCACCGGCCTTTGTTCCGCCACCCATTTGGGCAGCCCGCCATCCAGCACCGCCACGTGGTCGTGGCCATAGAGCCTCATCATCCACCAGCCCCGCGCCGCCGAGGCCAGGCCCTTCTGGTCATAGAAAACGACAAAGCTGTCATTGGCGACGCCCAGCGCGCCGATCAGTCGGGCGAACCGGCCCGGCGTGGGCACCATGTGCGGCAGGTCGGTCTCGAGGTCGGCGTTGGCGTCGATGTCGAAGAAGCGCGCCCCTGGGACGTGGGCGGCACGGAATTCGGCCATCGCGTCGCGCGGCTCGTTGGGCAGGTATTTGGTGGCGTCGAACACCACCAATTCCGGCTTTCCGAGGTGCTCGGCCAGCCAGGCGGTGGAGATGAGGTTCTTGGGCATGGGCGTTCCTCTCAGGCCAGGGCGACGGCGATGCGGCGGTTCTGCCGGCCCTTGTTTTCCATCTTCAGCACCACGACGCGGCCGATCTCGGCGGTGTTGCTCACATGGGTGCCGCCGCACGGCTGTAAATCCACCGGCGGATCGCCGGCGCCGATGCGCAGCAGCCGCAAGCGCCCCAGGCCCCGCGGCGGTTGCACGGAAAGCGTGCGCACCAGCGCGGGATTGTCGTCCAGCACCGACTCATCCACCCATTCGGCGCATACCGGATGGCCGCCGGCGATCACCTCGTTGAGCCGCCGCTCGATATCTTCCTTCGGCGGCGGCTCCGGCAGGTTGAAATCCAGCCGCGACTTGTCGACGCCGACGGACCCGCCGGTCACCGCGATGTCGGGCAGCACGACGCAGAGCAGGTGCAGCGTGGTGTGCATGCGCATCAACCGGTGCCGCCGCTCCCAGTCGATCGCGCCCTCCACGGTCGCCCCCACCGGGGGCATCGCCGCGTCGGCGGCCGGGATGTGCAGGATGGTCTCGCCTTCGCCCTTGATCGTGTCGACAATCGCCGTCTCGCCGCCGTCCCAGCGCAGCACGCCGACATCGCCGGGCTGGCCGCCGGAACGGGCATAGAAAACGGTGCGGTCGAGCACGATCCCCTCCAGCGCGGCCGACAGCACGCGGGCCTCGGCGTGGCTCAGGGTCGAGTCGTCAAGAAACAGGCGTTCGGTCATGCGGGGTCCTTCCACAATGCCTGCAACATGGGCCGTTTCGCGGCCAGCCAGAGCAGGGCGATGGCGGTGACGGAATTGGGCATTTGTCCGGCCAATGCCGCCTCGATGGCACGCGTGGCGGGCCACACCCGCACGCGGATATCCTCGGCCTCGGATTCCAGCCCGGTCAGGCCGAGCAGGCCGTCCGGGGCGCAGGGCGGGGCGCTCACCTCGCCCACGTGCAGCGACACATGCTCGTCGCAGCCGCCGGGGGTGAGCAGGAAATCGCCGATCGGCAGCCGGCGCCGTATGGGCAGCCCGAGTTCCTCCGCGGTCTCGCGCACCAGCGTGGCGGCGACATCCTCGCCGGGGTCGCACAGCCCGGCCGGCACTTCCACCATCACCGGATCGACGCCGGCGGCCAGCGCGGGCAGGCGGAACTGCTCGATCAGCACCACCACATCGGCGTGCGGGTCATACGGCAGCAGGGCGGCCGCCCGGCCACGCCGCCACAACTCCCAGACGCGCGGTGCGCTCATCGCGCCGTCGAAGCGGCGCTGGCGGAAACGAATGCGTTGGAGCGGGAAACGCCCATCCCAGACGGTTTCGTCGGATTCCACGATCAGACCGGGATAGGCGGGCAGGGGGGCGGTGCGGGGCATGACGCCACCATAGCCAAGCACCGCCGCGCTGCGAAGTCGGGCTGGGCGGGACCCTGGCCCTACGCGACCCGATGCGCCGCCACGATCTCGCGCAGCCGGGCGGCGGCGGTGGCCCCCTTCATCGCTTCTTTCCACAGTCCCTCGGCCACGCGCTGGTGGGCCGCGATCGCCTCGTCGGCGGCGGTGACCATCACCACCCCCGTCGGCGCGCCGGGCATGGTGTCCGGGCGGAACGGGTTCACCACCAGCGTGGCGCGGTCGCGGGCGCGCAGGATCTTGAAGTTGCCGGTCGGTTCGGTGGTGGCCAGCAGGCCGAACTGCAACCCCATCGGTTCGGCCTCCATCAGTCCGGCGATGTTCAACGCCTCGGCCGCCGCCACCTGGCGGCACAGCCGGCGGGTCCGTTCCGACAGGGTCGCCGTGCCGGCCACGCCCGACTCGAGGAACCGGGCGAGCCGGCCGGCCGAGATCATGCAGATGATGGTTGGCTTGCGCACGCCGTACATCCGCTTGCGGGCGGCGAGGATGCCGAGTGTCTGGTCGGCGCTGGCACGCATCTGCGCGCGGTCGGTGCCGGCCTGCTCGGCCAGATCCTCCAGCGCCGCCGCCAGGGCCGCATCGTAGGATTCCGAGGTCACCAGATAGGACACTGGCCCGTCCACCTGCAGGATCTGGTCCGTGGTCTCCTCGATCTGGCGGATCCGTTCAAAACAACCGATCGGGCGATGATAGTACTCGACACCGATCCCCAGCAGCGACAGCGGCGAAATCTTGAGCAGCTCCGCCAGCCGCTTGATGGTGTCCAGCTTGATGACCTCGCCCTTCTCGTAGCGGTACAGGGCGGCACGCGACACCCCGAGCCGGGCGGCGATCTCCTCGGCCCGCAGCCCCGATTCGAGGCGGTAAGCCCGCAATTGCTGGCCGATTTCGGTGAATCGCATGGCACATTCATCCTGCTGATCGCCTGGCCCAGGCCGGGAACAGGCGTCTCAGTTTAGAGTGCGCCGCAGTCTATTTGCGATTCGTCCGGAAATCCACGCAAATTCTCGCTTCAACTGCCACTTCGCCGGCGCCGGTCGCGAAACCGCGCCGGCGCCGGCGAATCCGGGCGGATCAGACGCCGTATTTCTTCCGCCAGGCCAGCCCGGCCACGGTGTCGCCGGCCGGGCGGTACTCGAGGCCGATCCAGCCGCGGAAACCGAGCTCATCGATGCGGCGGAACACGAAGTCCCAGGCGATCTCGCCGGTGCCCGGCTCGTTGCGCGCCGGCACGTCGGCCAGCTGCATGTGCTCGATCACCGGCATGAGGGTCTCCATGCGCTTGGTGATGTCGCCCTCGGTCACCTGGCAGTGGTAGATGTCGAACTGCAGGCCGAGCTTGTCGGCGCCGATCGCCGCGATCACCTCGGCGGCCTGCTCCACGGTGTTGAGGAAGAAGCCCGGCATGTCACGGTGATTGATCGGCTCGAGGATCACCTTCACGCCGGCCGCCTTCGCCTGCTCGGCGGCCCAGGCCAGGTTGGCGGCATACACCGCCGCCGCCGTGGTGGCCGGCACGCCGGCGGGAGGAATGCCCGCCATGCAGTGCACCAGCTTGCACTCCAGCACCGCCGCGTATTCCAGCGCCTGCTTCACCGCGGCGCGGAACTCGGCCTGCCGGCCGGGCAGGCAGGCCAGGCCGCGCTCGCCGTGGGCCCAGTCGCCCGGCGGCATGTTGAACAACACCTGTTGCAGCCCGTTGGTCGCCAGGCGCGCCTTCAGCACGGCGGCCGGGTGCTCGTAGGGGAACAGGAACTCCACTGCGGTGAAGCCGGCCTTGGCGGCCGCGTCGAAGCGGTCGAGGAAACCCACTTCGTTGAACATCATCGACAGGTTGGCGGCGAAACGCGGCATGGTTTTCCTCCATAGGGACTGCGTGAACCCTAGTCCCCGGACGCCGGCTTGGCCATAGTGCGGCGCCGCAATGCCGAGGAGTCACGCCCCCATGCCGAGCCCGTCATGATTGCCGAGCGCGTGCTGATGGCCCTGCTGCTGGGCGGCATCGCGGCCGGCTGCGTGCTGGTGCTGTGGCCTTTCTTCTCGGCCATCCTGTGGGCGGCCATCTTCACCTACACGACCTGGCCGATCTATGCGTGGCTGCGCACGCACGGCAGGCTGGGCGGTATCGGGGCGGCGGTGGCCATGGCGGCGATGGCTTTCGTGATCGTCGGGCTGCCGATCGCGCTCGCCCTGCCGAGCAGCGCCGACATCGACTGGCTCCGCACCCTGGCGCAGGGCACGATCGCCGCCGG
>PLTJ01000280.1 GCA_003164455.1 Acetobacteraceae bacterium | reverse complement strand
GACGGCGAGCGGGTGCGGGCCTTCCACGAGCGGGCGGAGCCCGGCGCCGCCGGCACGATCAACGCCGGCGTCTATCTGTTCGACCGGCGCGTGCTCGAGCACGTAGCACCGGTGTGTTCGCTGGAGCGCGACGTGCTGCCGGGGCTGGCGGCGCGCGGGGCGCTGCGCGGCACCCTGGCGTGCGGCTACTTCGTCGATATCGGCGTCCCCGAGGACCTGGCGCGGGCGCGGCGCGACCTGCCGGGCCGGCTGCACCGGCCGGCGCTGTTCCTCGACCGCGACGGCGTGCTGAACGTGGACCACGGTTGGGTGGGCACGCGCGATCGCTTCGAATGGATGCCCGGCGCCATCGCGGCGGTGCGCCGGGCAGTGGCGCGGGGCTGGCACGTCTTCGTGGTCACCAACCAGTCCGGTGTGGCGCGTGGCTTTTATGACGAGGCGGCGGTTCAGGCGCTGATGGGCTGGATGGCCGGGGAGTTGCGCGCCGCCGGCGGCACGCTCGACGACTGGCGCTACTGCCCCTTCCACCCGCAGGGCAACCTGCCGGCCTACCGGCGCGACAGCGACTGGCGCAAGCCGGCCCCGGGCATGCTGCTGGACCTGATCCGTGCCTGGGAACTCGACCCATCGCGGGCGGTGATGATCGGCGACAACGACAGCGACATGCGCGCCGCCGAGGCGGCCGGCGTGCGTCCCCTGCGCTTCCCCGGCGGCGACGTCGCTGCCTTCGCCGATCGTATGGTATTGGTCTAATCCATGGAGCAGACCCGCATGCCAACGCCCCCGAAACGGGCCGGCCGCCGGCGCCCCAAGGCGACGGCCGAACCGCTCGGCCAGGCGCCGCCGCTCAGCGGCAATCTCGACGCCGTGCGTCCCGACGGCACGGTGATCGCCTGGTGCTGGTCGCCGGCCGAACCGGCGCTGCGCCGCGAGGTGGGCGTGTGGGTCGACGGTGCCGAGGTGGCGCGCGCGCTGTGCGACCAGCCGCGGCCCGACCTGCTCGGCGCCGGCGTCGGCGACGGCGCCCATGGCATGGAGCTGGCGCTGCCCGACACCGTCGTTGAGCCCGGGCGCAGCGTGACGGTGATGCTACGCGACGTGGCGACCGGGCGGCAGATCGGCGCCACCCTGGCGGTGACCTGGGGCGCGCCGCAACAGGACGCGCCGCAGCGCGCCCTGCACGGCAACCTCGACCGGGTCACCCGGGACGGCTGGGTGTCGGGCTGGTGCTGGTATCCGGACGATCCGGACGCGCCTGTCGATCTTACCATCCTGGTTGACAATGAGGCGGTAGGCAGCACGCGGGCCGGGACCTTCCGCGCCGACCTGAAGGAGGCCGGCATCGGCGATGGCAGCCACGGCTTCGCCTTCGCCCTGCCGTGGTCGGCCCTGGCCGACAAGGGCATGCTGAGCATCACCGTGCGCGAGACCGGCACCGGGACGGTGCTCGGCGACCCGATCCTGATGCGGGCCGGACGGGTGGCGATGGCCGAGGAGCGCATCCAGGACCTGGAGCGGCAGCTCCGCCTGCTGCGTTCGCAACTCGATGAGATCGGCCTGCAGAATCAGGCGCGCGACGAGGACCGGGCGGCGCGCGCGCTGTTCGCCACCGTGGCGGCCTTCTTTCAGGCGCTGGCGGAGGGCGACGGCACAATGCGCGGCGGGTTGAAGGCCGCGGTCGAGGACGTCACCACGCGCTTCGCCCCGCTCGCGCTGGCGATTCCCGATGCCCCGTCGGCCACCATCTGCGTCGGCGCCGATGCCCCGCTGGAGACGATCTATCGCTGCCTGGCAGCCTTGCACGAGACGGGAGCGGACGGGCAGGCCGACATCGTGCTGCTCGATGACGGCCGCCGCGGCGGCGAGGCCGCCCTGCTGCCCACCGTGGTGCGCAACCTGCACTACGTCCGCGTGCCGGCCCATGCGAGCATTGTGGCGGCGCGCAACGAGGTGGCGATGGCGGGGCGCGGCACGCTGGTGGCCTGGCTGGCGCCGCAGGTCCGGGTGATGCCGGGCTGGCTGGACGCGATCGCCGCCACCTTCGCGGGCGAGCCGGACGCCGGGGCGGTGGGGACGAAAGTGGTGCGCGACGATGGCCTGCTGCACCATACCGGCATCCTGCTTGGACCCGATGGGATGCTGCGCGATCCCGGCCGGCTCGCCGCGGCGGACGATCCCGAACACGATGCTCCGCGCGCCATGCACGGGTTCGGCGATGTCGCCTTCGCGCTGCGCCGCGACATGATGGCAGCGGCCGGCGGGTTCGCCACCGGCTTTGCCAGTCCGACGCACGCCGCCTTCGACCTGTGCATGCGCCTGCGCGGCCGCGGCCAGCACGTGCTCTACCAGCCGCTCGCGATGGCCGTCTGGTCGGACGAAGGCGCGCCGGCCCCGCCGCCAGTGCCCGACCTGAGCCTGCAGGACGAGGATTCACGGCAACTGCGCCAGCGCTGGGTGAGTTTGGCGCCGCCCGCCGCTGTTGGCTAGCCTCCGGCGACGGCCCAGGATTCGGCGCCGTCGCTGGTGAAGTGCACGCTGCTGGCGGTGCCGCCGGCCTGGTTCAGGGCATCGATCAGCGCCACCCGGTGCTGCGGCGGCACGATGAACATCAAAAAGCCGCCGCCGCCAGCGCCCGACACCTTGCCCGCCAGCGCGCCGTGCGCGAGCGCGAGTGCGTGCAACTGCTCGATCGTGCCGGTACTGATCCCGTCGGCGGTCTTCTTCTTGGCCTCCCAGGAGCGGCCCAGGATCGCCGCCACGTGGCGGATCTCGCCGCGCAGCAGCGCCTGCTTCATCTCAACGGCGTCGCTCTTGAGCTGGTGCAGGCTGATCAGCGAGTCGCCGGTCGGCGCCACCATGCGCCGCTGCTGCTCGGCGATGATCGTGTCGGAGCGGCGCGACACCCCGGTGAAGCAAATGACCAGCGAGGTTTCCAACTCGTTGGCGAAACCGCGCGCCACCCGCAGCGGGTTGACGATGACGCGGTCGTTGGCCAGGAACTCGATGAAGTTGGCGCCGCCGAACGCCGCCGCATACTGGTCCTGCTTGCCGCCGGCGAGACGCAGGTCGATGCGCTCGATCTCGAAGGCGAGATGGGCGACGTCGTAAAGGCCGAGCGGCAGATCGAGGAGGAAGCGGAAGGCCTCGACCAGCGCGACCACCAGGGCGGAAGACGAGCCCAGCCCCGAGCCGGCGGGAGCATCGACATAGGACGTGATCTTCAACGGCATCGGCCGGCCCGCGCAATAGTCGCGGATCATGCGCCCGTAGACCCCGGCATGGATCATCAGCCGCGCGCCGGCCACCGCGCCGAGATCGCACGGCAGGCGCTCCTCGATGCCGAGATCGCGCGCCAGGAACTGCACCGTGCCGTCCTCGGACGGCTCGATGAAGGCGTAGGCGTAGCGGGTGATCGTCACATTCAACACCGCCCCGCCGTACTGGTCGCAGTAGGGGCTGAGGTCGGTGCCCCCGCCGGCCAGGCCGAGCCGCAGGGGCGCACGCGCGCGGACCACCTTCATTGCACCGCTCATGACACGTACCCCGTGCTGATTATGCGACGGCCAAGAATATCATGTTGCCCGAACCGAGATAGCCGAGTTCGTCGGACCAGTAGACGTGGGCGCGGGCCGTGCTGAAGCCGGCGTCGCGTAGCAGGTCGAGGATGTCCCAACCCAGTGCGTGCACTTCGCCGCCGGCCTCGGTCGGCAAGCGGCCGGACACGCGCGGCAGGCCCTCCAACCGCGCCACGGAATGCGCGGCCCGGAAGCGGAACGGAACGGTGAAGACGAAGCTCCCTCCCGGCACTAGCACGCGGCGGAGTTCGGCGAGCGCCGCCTCCAGCGGCGGTACCCGGTGCAGGGCGTCCGACGACACCACAAGGTGAACCGCGGCGTCGGCGGCATCCAGCCGATAGCCCTGGACGCCGGCGCCGGCACGCGCAAACCCGAGACGCGGTATGCTGACGAGGCTGGCCGCCATCGCGGCGATGCGCCGGTCCGCGGCACCAGGCGGCCCGAACAGCAGCACCCGCGACCACTGCCGCAACCCAGCCTCCGCCGCGAGAAAGTGCAGCAAGGCGCGGTTACGGTTGCTGAGCCGGTCGTCGCAGTCGCAGAACAGTTGCTCGCGCCAGTTCGGCACCAGCCGCCCGTCGTCCAGCACCTCGCCGCCGACGGTGCGGGCGGTGAAACGGGCGCGCCGCAGGCATGGGGCGCAGGTGCCGTCACGCAGGATGTCCTCCCCGGTGCTGGCGAGGCTGCGTTCGTAGGCGTGGTGGGCATCCAACCGGAGTTGCGCATCCCGCAGGTACTCCTCGAACTCCGCGAGGGAGACGAAGCTGACAGACGGGAAACGGACATGAAAGCGCGTTCCGGACATCGTCCTGCGGGGGCTGGCGGTTCGGGTTAAGCCAGCGCGTCGGACGGGGCAAGTGACCTATTCAGCCCGCAGCGCCGTGCGCAGCGCCGCCGCCGCGCCGGGGTCCTCCAGCACGGCCAGACGGCTCGCCGCGAGCAAAGCGAATCGCAACAGCAGACCGCGCCGGCGGCTGGCGGGTAGTGGATGCGCCGGCGCCTCGCGCACCAACTCGGCGGTGAGGTCGACGGTCACGATCAGGCCGGCATCGGGCGGCAACAAGTGCTGCGGGAAGTCCGCATCGACGGCGAAATACAGCGCGTCGCAGCATTCGCGGTAGTCTGGCCACTTCTGGTCGGCGAGGAAATCGCGCACGCCCGACTTCACCTCGATGCAGGCGAAGCCGCCATCCGGGCGCAGCGCCAGGATGTCGGCGCGCCGCCCGTTCGGCAGCCCAACCTCGTGCAGCGGCGCCCAGCCCAGCAGCACGCAGAACCGCGCCGCCGCCCGGCGCACCGCCAGCGCGCGCCCGGGAAAGCCGATGCCGCCGCTCGCGGGGTCCATGGCCGGCCCGCTACGGGCCGATGGCGTCGATCGCCTGCGCCAGCGCCACGTCGCGCCGGCTCAGCCCGCCGGCATCGTGGGTGGTCAGCAGGATTTCCACCCGGTTGTAAACGTTCGACCATTCCGGATGGTGGTCGGCCTTTTCGGCGAGCAACGCGACCCGGCTCATGAACCCCCAGGCCGCGTTGAAGTCGGCAAAGCGGAAACTTCGCACGATGGCGTCGCGCCCGTCCGCCATCCGCCATTCCGCCAGCAGTTCCGCCAGTGCGCCGCGCTGTGCTTCGGTCAACCGTTCGACCATCCGGCTTCTCCCGCTCTTGACCGCAGGCCCGGGCCGTGCGGCAGTTGCATCATGCTCCAACATGGCACCTACCGGCCGGCTTTCACCACCCCGCCCGACCTTGCCGATATCGAGGCCATGGCCGAGCGCGCGCTCGCCGCCATCCCAGCGCGACTGCGCCGGCATGTCGGCGGCGTCGGCATCCGGGTGGAGGAAATGCCGGACGACGACACGCTCGACGACCTCGGCATCGAGTCGCCGTGGGACCTCACCGGGCTCTATCACGGCACGCCGCTCAACCAGCGCAGCGTNNTCGAGACCGGCGAGGACCTTTACCGTCTCGTCGCCAGCGTGCTGATCCACGAGATCGGCCATCACTTCGGCTTCAGCGACCGCGACATCGAGGCGATCGAGCGGGAAATGGGCTGAGAATTTGTAAGAAAATAGCCGCGACGCGCCGCTTGGCCGCTATGGCGCACGGTCGAGCACGACGATGCCGTGGCCGCTGTGCGTGAAGTCGATCGTGAAGCCACGCGACATCATGAACCGGATCATGTCGTCGATCCGCTGGCGCCCCACCGCCCAATAATGGATTTCCAGCATCACCAACCTGATCGGCCCGAGGTCGGCGCCGTCCAGCAGGTCGGCTTCGCCGCCCTCGATGTCGCAGACCAGCACGTTGGCCCGGTGTTCGGCGATCCTGCTTTCAAGGCAGACCAGCGGAACCTTCACCACGCCGGTGATGTCGGGACTGTCCGGCGCGGCGACGAGCCGGGACGCCCAGAAGTCGCGCGAGACGAAGAAATCGATCTCCGACTCACGGGCCGACCAGCGGCCGCGGTTGCGCAACACGCCGACATCGGCCCGTATCCCGCCCATCCGGTTGGCGGCGAAGTTGCGACGGGCATCCGCCACCATGGCCGGGTTCGCGTCGTAGGTGATGACGTTGGCCGGCCCGACGATGGCCGCCAGCGTCATCGTCACCACGCCGACCGCGGTGCCGATCTCGAGAATCCGGTCGGTTGGCCGGATGATGGCGTGCATGACGCTTCGTTCGCGGCTCTCGTAACCGCCGTCCGTCAGCGCGCCGACGAGCGTCGGCGAGTAGTTGTCGGTATCGACGAAGACGGCATGCGCACCAATGCGCGCGACGTAGCCGGTCCGGCCAGCCCCGAGCTCGTGTTCGATCGCTGCCTGCTCGTCGGCCTGACGCTGCCTTGCTCGTTCCGTCTGTTCGCGCAGGCACGCCAACGCGTCGGCTTCGGGCGCATAGCCCAGCACCTCGCATTCACGGAAATGCAGGAATCCGGGATTGTCCTTGCGGATACGCACGAAGCGCGCGAGGGATCGTATGTCGGGCGTGAGCACCAGCGGAATGTCGTTGCCGCGGCCGAATTCCGCATCGTCGTCCTTGCGACAGATCGCCAGCCAACTGCCCGGCGCGCCGGTCTGCGAAACCAGGACGGTGAGGCGCCGCAACCGCTCCGTCAGGTCTCGCCGGTTAAAGATGCGCACCTGTTCGATGACAAAACACGTGCGCAGATCGACCTGCCACCATGGCGCCGCCTCGCTATTCGTGTGGAAGAACCGCGGGCTTGCGGTGTCGCCGTTGGTAGCGATGCTCGCATCCGCCTCGACGGTGTTGCCGGAAGACCAATTCGACAACGAACTTTGGCTGGCCGGTTTCCCCAGGGCAACGTTACCGATGCTGGTCGCGACGGCAGCGCTCATTGGCAACTCCTGAACTACACGGGCCTGTTAGCATGCAGGCCGGTGCGAACAAAACGAGTCATTCCCCCGCGAGCGCCTCGCCGATGCGTACCCGCAAGGCCGGCAGCACCTCCTCCGCGAACCAGGGATTGCGCCGCTCCCACCCAACGGTTCGCCAGGACGGATGCGGCAGGGGAAAATAGCGGGGCAACACGTCTCGGAATGCCCGCACCCGATCGGCCACCGCGCCCGGCCCGAGCACCAGCGCCTGCGCGTACGAGCCCACCAGCAGGGTCAGCGCGATAGCGGGCATCAGTGCCAGCAGGCGCGGATGCCAGGTTGGCGCGCAGATCGGCCGCGGCGGCGCGTCGCCACCGCCGGGCAGCCGCCCCGGATAGCACAGCCCCGCCGGCACGATGGCGATGCGCGCGCCGTCATAGAAGGTGGCGCGGTCCATGCCGAGCCAGCCGCGCAGACGCTCCCCCGAGGGATCGTTCCAGGGGATGCCGGTCGCATGCACTTTGGTGCCAGGCGCCTGGCCGATGATCAGCAGGCGCGCCGTGGACGACACCCGCAAGACCGGCCGCGGCCCGAGCGGCAGATCGGCGCACAGGGAACAGGCGCGCGCCGCGGCGGCGACGGTTTCCAGCGCGTCGCGGCTCACGCCGCCATGGGCCGGCGCGTCTCGGCGCGGAAGGTCTCGGCGATATGCGTCTCCAGCACGTCGGACACGGGCTGGCGCGCCTCGCGACCCTTCAGCAGCAGAATCGCCGTGTCGGGCAGGTCCGGCAGGCGCTCGCCACGCGGCAGGGCGCGCAGCCCCGCCGGCACCCAGTCGATCGCCGAAANNCCGGCGCGTGCGTGCCCGCCAGCGTGGCCGAGGTGTAGGCCACGCGATAGCGGATGTCGGCCTTCTCCAGCGCCTCGACCGCGACCCGCCGCCAAGTGCAGCCCCGGCTTGCCAGCGCCACCGGCAAGGGGTCCAGCCGGTGCGGCGCGTGCCGCTGCGAGGTGATCCAGCGCAGCGGACCGCGCCACAACTCGGTGGACGGCCAGCCCTTCGGTTCGTTGTTCTCGGTGAGCAAGGTCAGGTCCAGCTCGCCCGCCTTCAGCCGCTCGCCCAGTTCCTCGGAGGGCGCGCACAGCACGTCCACGTCCACCGCGGGGTGCGTGTCGGCGAAGCGCTTCAGCACCTGCGGCAGGTAGCGCAGCGCGTAGTCGTCCGGCGTGCCGAGCCGCACGGTTCCCTGCATCTGCGGCGCGCGGAAGGTCGCCCAGATCTCGTCGTTCACCGCCAGCAACGCGCGCGCCCGCTCGAGCAGGTAGCGCCCGTGCGGCGTCAGCGACACCGCGCCGCCCTTGCCGCGCACCAGCACGCGCTGGCCGAGCAACGCCTCCAGCCGCTGCACCTGCATGGAGACGGCGGATTGCGTCCGTCCGACACGCTCGGCGGCGCGGGTGAAGCTGCCCTCCTCTGCGATGAAAGCGAAGGCACGCAGCAGGTCGGGATCGAGGCCCTGGGGGAGTGACATGGCATCAATATATCTGATGGCCGACATCCGGACAATTCATTTCCGTTATTTTAACCAAGGCCACATATGTTGACCATCGCTCTTGTGAAACACAGGAGGGCGCCAGAATGACAACAATCTCCCTGACCCGGTCAGTCCCGGGCATGCACCGTCGCCACGTGTCCTTGGCGGCCTTGGTTCGCGACCATTTGGCCCGGGCCTGGCGCAACTTCACCACCCGGCGCGATCTCGCCGAGATGGACGACCGCATGCTGAAGGATCTCGGCATTTCGCGCGCCCAGGCCCATTTCGAGGCCAACCGCTCGATCTGGCGATAGTCCCACCGGCCGCCGCCCCCCTGTCTCTCGCGCCCATCGGTTGTATCATCCGCCCAACAATGAACGGCGGAGGAGACGGCCGTGATGGCTGAAACGAAGCTGGGAGCAATCGGCGACCTGCCCCTGCAAGGCGGCGGCGTGCTGCGGGATGCGGCGCTGGCCTACGTCACCTACGGCACGCTGGAGGCCGATGGGCGCAACGCCGTGCTGCTCACGCACGGCTACACCAGCAGTCACCTGTTCGCCGATGACGGGCCGGGAGCCTCCGAGGGTTCCTGGGGCGGCTTGGTCGGTCCGGGCCGCGCGATCGATACCGACCGCTTCTTTGTGGTCAGTTCGAACATGCTCGGCTCCAGCTTCGGTTCCACCGGCCCGCGCAGCATCGATCCGGCGACCGGGCGCGCCTATGGCCCCGATTTTCCGCCGATCACGCTGCTCGACATCGTCACCGCCCAGCGCCGCCTGCTCGACAGCCTCGGCGTGCACGGGCTGATCGCCGTGGCGGGGCCGTCCTATGGCGGCTTCCAGGCCTTCACCTGGGGCATCGCCTTCCCCGATTTCGTCCGCGACCTGGTTTGCGCCGTCACCGGCCCGCGTGCCCCCGGCACCGATATCGACGCGCTGCTGGACCGTTTTGCCGACGACCCGAACTGGCACGGCGGCCACTACGAGGCCGGTGGCATGCTCGCCACGATGACCGCGCTGCGCGAGGCGACGCTGCGCCGCTATGGCATCGAGGCCCAGCTTGCCGGCCGGTTGCCCGACCCGGCCGAGCGCGCCGCCGAGATTACCCGCGCCGCCCGGACCTGGGCCGAGGCCTTCGATGCGCACTCCCTGCTGGTGCTCGGCCGCGCGGCGACCGCTTTCGATGTGACGGCGGGGCTGGCGGATCTGCAGGCCCGGGTGCTCTATGTCCTTTCCCGCAGCGACTCGCTGTTCCCGCCCAACCTTGCCCCCGGCGTGATGGCCGTCCTGCACGCCGGCGGCGTGGATGCACGCTACGTTGAGATCGACAGCCCGCACGGCCACCTCGCCCCGGGCATCGACTCCGCCAAATGGGCGCCCCAACTGGCCGCGTTTCTCGCCGGGCTTGACTGAATCGAGGCAAGGCGCAGGCTGGACGGTGCCGCCATCAGGAATATGACAATGGACGGAAAGCGCCCGACGATCGCCTCGCTGCATGGCATGGTTGCCGCCGCGCATCCGCTCGCGGCCCAGGCCGGCGCGAAGTTGCTGGCGCTCGGCGGCAATGCTTTCGACGCCGCCGCCGCCACCGCCGCCGCCCTGAACGTGGTGGAGCCGTTCTTTTCGGGCCTCGCCGGCATGGGCATGGCCACCTGCTATATCGCCGCCGAGCAGCGCGTGCGGACGTTGGATTTCATCACCCGGGTGCCGTCGAAGTTTCCCGCCGGCAGGTTCAGCAAGCGCGAGGAGATGGATCGCGGCGCCTTGGCCTGCGGCACGCCCGGCGCCCTGGCCGGCTGGTGCGAACTGGTGAAATCGCACGGCCGCAAGAAGCTGCACGACATCTTCGCCCCGGCGATCGCGCTCGCCCGAGACGGCCACATGCTCCTCCACTTCCCCGCCGCCTGCACGCAGAAGGCCGTGCGGGAGCTGGCCGGGTTTCCCTTCTATGACGACTGGCGCGGCACCTACCTAGGCCACGGCAGCGGCGAGCCTGGGCTCGGCACTGTCATGCGTCAGCCCGAGCTGGCGCGCACGCTCGAGATCATCGCCGCCGAGGGGCCGGAGCATTTCTATCGCGGGCCGCTCGGCCGCCAGATGATCGCGCATGTGCAGTCGCTGGGGGGCTGCCTGACCATGGAGGACATGGCCGCGGTCAGCCCGGTCTGGCTCGACCCGCTGAGCGCCGAGTATCGCGGATTGCGGGTGCACACGCTGCCGCCGCCCTGCGAGGGGTTCCAGTTCCTGCTGACGCTGCGCATCCTCGACGGCTTTCCGCTCGGCGCGATGGAGCGCAACGGCGTCGATCACCTCGACGTGGTCTGGCGCGCCATCCGGCTCGCCGCCGGCATGCGCATCGCGCACAACAAGCCGGGTCCGGCGGCGCTGGCACGCATGCTGGCGGAGGAAGACGTGGAGACGTTGCGCGCGGGCCTGCGCGACCCGCGCCCGGTGGTGGGGCCGACCGAGCAATGGGCGCCGCGGGAGCCCGATCCGGCGAAGGAACACACCACCAGCTTTGCCGTCGTCGATCGCGAGGGCAACGCGGTCTGCGTCACCCAGGGCCTGGGCGCGCCGTTCGGCTGCGGCGTGGTGGTTCCGGGCACCGGCATCTGCCTCAACAATTTTCTCTACTGGGGCGAGGTGGACACGCGCGGCACCAATCCGCTGATTCCCGGCACCGACCTCGCCCTGCCGATGGCGCCCGCGATCGTCACGCGGGCGGACAAACCGGTGCTGCTGCTGGCCACGCCGGGCGGCTACGGCATCTGCCAGACGCAGGCGCAGGCCCTGGTGCAGCACGTCGATTTCGGCCTCGCCGTGCAGGACGCCATCGAGGCGCCGCGCGCCCGGCTGTGGGACGGACAGCGCGTGCTGGCCGAAGGGCGCCTGGCCGCGCCCACCATGGCGGCGCTGCGCGGCCGTGGCCATGACATCGAGGTCACGCAGGACTGGAGCATCCTGGTCGGCGGCATGCAGGGCATCGCCATCGACCCTGAAACCGGGGCAATGACCGGCGGCGCCGACCCCCGCCGCGAGGGCTATGTCTCGGTTCCCTGAGGGAGAGAATACATGGACGGCAATCGCCCGACCGTTGCTTCGCGCCATGGCGTGGTCGCGGCGGCCCACCCGCTCGCCGCCGCCGCCGGCGCGCGCATCCTCGGCCGCGGCGGCAACGCTTTCGATGCGGCGGTGGCCACCGCCGCCGCGCTCGGCGTGGTGGAGCCGTTCATGTCGGGCCTGGCCGGGCTCGGCATGGCGACCTGTTGGGTGGCGGGCGACCAGCGCATCCGCACGCTGAACTTCCGCACCGCCGTGCCGCAGGCCTATCCGATCGGCCGGTTCAGCCGCCGCGAGGATTTGCACCGCGGCGCCATGGCCGCTGCGGCGCCTGGGAACCTGGCCGGCTGGTATGATCTGCTCAGCGCGCATGGCACGAAAACCCTGGCGGACGTGCTGGCGCCGGCGATCGCGCTGGCCCGCGACGGTTTTCCGCTGACGGAGTTCGGCGCCGCCAGCATCAACGCCGCGGCGGATGCGCTGGCCGGCAAGCCGTTCTTCGCCGACTGGAACGCCACCTACGCCGAAGGGCGGGGAGCGGTGCGGCCGGGCCAGGTGCTGCGCCAGCCCGACCTCGCCGCCACCCTGGAGGCGATCGCGTCGGGAGGCATCAAGCACCTGTATGGCGGCCCGCTCGGCCACAAGCTGGTGGCGCATGTGCAGGCGCTCGCGGGTTGCCTGACCATGGCCGATCTGCAAGCGGTGTCGCCGGCGTGGGGCAGGCCGGTTTCCGCCGCCTATCGCGACCTGACCGTGCACGTGCCGCGCCCGCCCAGCCAGGCGTTCCAGTACCTGCTCAGCTTGCGCATCCTCGACGGGTTCGATCTCGGCAAAATGGAGCGCAACGGAGTCGAGCATCTCAACACGGTCTGGCGCGCCATGCGGCTGGCGGCGATGGAACGCATCGCCCATGACGACCCCTCGGCCGAGGAACTGGATCGCCTCCTGTCCGACGAATCGGTGGCGCGGCTGCGCGCCCGGGTCACCGACGGGCAGCCGGTCGAGGGGCCGGTGGAACAGTGGCAAGCGCCGGCGGGCGAACCAGCCGCCGAGCAGCACACCACCTCGCTATCGGTGGCGGACCGTGCCGGCAACCTGGTGTGCATCACCCAGAGCCTGGGCGCACCGTTCGGCGGCGGCGTGGTGGTGCCCGGCACCGGGGTCTGCCTGAACAACGCGCTCTACTGGGGCGAACACGACCCGCGCGCCACCAACGCGCTGGTGGCTGGCCGCACGCTGACCTGCCCGATGGCGCCCGCGGTCGTCACCCGCGGCCGCGCGCCCGTGCTGGCGCTCGGCACGCCGGGCAGCTACGGCATCTGCCAGACCCAGGCGCAGGTGCTGGTGCAGTACGTGGATTTCGGCCTGCCCTTGCAGGACGCCATCGCCGCGCCGCGTGCGCGCCTGTGGGACGGCCGGCGCGTCACCGCCGAGAGCCGGTTTTCGGCCCGTGTGCTGGAAGCGCTGCGCGTGCGCGGGCACGCGGTCGAGGCGCCGGCCGCTTGGATCACGCAGGTCGGCGGCATGCAGGCGGTTGCTGTCGATCCGGCAACGCGGGTGATGACCGGCGCCGCCGACCCGCGCCGCGACGGCTACGTGGCGACCGCCTGACCGCGTCGGGGAACGCCACCCCTCACTGGCATCGCCAAGGCCATGGGCGGCTCCTGCGGAAAAATCTGCTTGCCGTCCGTATACACAATATGTATAATTCCCTCTGTTTTTACAGATAGGAATGTTCCCCATGGCTACCGTTACCCTCCGGAAGGTTGGCAACTCACTGACCATGACCATTCCAGCTGATCTGGCTATCCGTAAGCGTCTGAGTGCCGGCCAGGCGTTTACTTTGGTGGAGACCGATACCGGCTTCCGTGCGACTCGTGGCAGTGAAGAGCTTCAGTGCCAACTCGCCGCGATTGAACGCGCGGCAAAGTCCGAGGCTGACGTGCTGGCCATGCTTGCCAAGGCGTAATTTCATCAGAGACTGATTTTGCCAAATTTCATTACAGACATCGCCGCAGTGGAACTCGCCCATGCCATCGCCTTGGAGCAGTGGGGCGGCCTCACAGGGATGCGGGACGAGGCGGCGATCGAGGCCGCCCTCCACCGCGCCATACACAAGGCATCGTACGGCGGCGCCGACGTCGACCTGTTCGACCTCGCCGCAGCCTACGCGTTCGGCCTCGCTGCCGCTCACGGCTACGCGGACGGTAACAAGCGAACGGCCTGGATGGTTTGCGTAGCCTTTCTCGACCTGAACGGCTACGCCGTCACCGGCCCTGCCATCGAAAAGTTTCAGGCGGTGAGGGAACTCGTTCAGCACCAGTTGAGCGAGGAGCACTTCGCCAAACTCTTGCGCGGATGGGCTTCTCCGCTGCCGTAAGGAGGAGAAACTTCCCCTGCGCCCTACCGCACTGATCAGCCGGCCTACTGCCCGCGCAGGCTGACCCCGTCGGGAAATTTGCGCCGGTACTCCGCCACCGCGTCTTCCAGGGTGAGGAAAGTCGCGCCCTCCCGGCGCAGCACCTCCAGCATATGCTCCAGCATCAGCATCCGGTGCCCGCGGCCGATGACGTGCGGATGGAACGTGTAGGTCAGCACCCCCCAGTCGTAGTGCTTCTTCATGTAGTGGAACTCGTCGATCCAGTTCTCGACCACCATCCGCGCGTTCATCAGCCCGGGCAGGATGGCCGCCTCGGAACGCAGGTGTTCGAAATGCGGAAGATCGTTGAGACTCCAGTGGATCGGCATCTCCACCAAGGCCGTGTCCGGCCCGAATTCCATCGGCTCCAGCAGCGTGGTCCGGTCCCCCGTGCGCGCCTGGTAGGGGATGTAGTCCTGCCCCATCATCGAGCTGTCATAGAGAAAGTCGGCCTCCAGCAGCAGATCCACCGAATAGGGCGACAACTCCCAGCCCGGCGCGCGGTAGCCGCGCGGCTTACGGCCGGTCAGTGCCTCGATCGCCATGCTGCCGCTGATCAGTTCCTCCGCCTCGCCGGTGGGGCCCAGGGCGACTGGATTGCGATGGGTCCAGCCGTGGTTGCCGATCTCGTGCCCGCCCGCATGCACCGCTTGCACGCAGGACGGGTAGCTCTCGATGGTATGGCCGGGGACGAACCAGGTGGACGGGATGCGCTGTTCGGCCAGCAGCGCGAGGATGCGGCGCACCCCGGTGATGCCGAAGTCGCCACGCGAGACGGCGGTGGCCGAAACCATGTTGCGGGCAATCCCCGCCGCGGCGTTGTCGTGGTCGAAGCTCAGGCAGACGAACAGGTCGGCCATGGTGGGGATCCCTTCAGTATCGGATCGACGGGACAATACCGCCGGTGCGGTCACGCTTTACAGCAGCCCCTGCTGGCGGAAACTCAGCCACCGTCCGTTGCCGACGATGACGTGGTCGTGCAGCACGATGTTCAGCACGCGGGCGGCCTGACCCACCTCCCGGGTCATCTCGATATCGTCGCGCGAGGGGGTGGGGTCGCCGCTGGGGTGATTATGCACCAGGATCAGCGCGGTGGCCTGCAACTCCAGGGCGCGCTTCACCACCTCGCGCGGATAGACCGGCGTGTGGTTCACCGTGCCGCGGGCCTGCGCCTCGTCGGCGAGCAGGCGGTTGCGGGTGTCGAGGAACAGCACCCGGAACTGCTCCACCCGCTCGCGCGCCAGCACCGCGTTGAGGTAGTCCATCAGCCCGTCCCAGTTGTTCAGCAGCGGCTGGTTCACCAGTTCGGCCTTCGCCAGGCGCAGCGCCGCGGCGTGCACCGCCTTCAGCGCCGCGGGACCGGAGTCCTTCATGTGCTCAATCGCCCGCAATTCGTTGACCGGCGCGGCGATGACGTTGGCGAAGCTGCCGAAGCGGGCCAGCAGGGCGCGGGCGATCGGCTTGGTGTCGCGGCGCGGCAAGGCCAGGAACAGGATGAG
Organism: Acetobacteraceae bacterium; assembly: GCA_003164455.1. Taxonomy (GTDB): domain Bacteria; phylum Pseudomonadota; class Alphaproteobacteria; order Acetobacterales; family Acetobacteraceae; genus Rhodovastum. The sequence goes on along the minus strand of PLTJ01000280.1, from coordinate 174 downwards.
TTCCAGCAGGTCCTGGTCGTTCAGGGCCGCCGGCCCCGCCGTCAGCAGGCGCTGGCGCAACCGCTCGCGGTGCCCTTCGACGGCGGTCGGCGCCGGCGTGCCACCCACCGGCGCGGGCAGATCGATCAGGCCAAGCTGCTCGGACAGGTCCTTGCGCGTACGCATGGAAAGCAG
>PLTJ01000069.1 GCA_003164455.1 Acetobacteraceae bacterium | reverse complement strand
GCAAGGCCAGCACGGTATCGACCGATTCGGCGGCGCTGGCGCCGTTCCAGGCCGCCGGTCCCTCGCGCACCATGCGCGCGAAGGATTCGGCCTCGGCGCGGAAGCCATCGCCGCCCGGCACTTCCTCCCTCTCGTAGGGCACTGGCAGCGCCGCGCCGCGCTTGACGTCGAGCGACAGGACGCCGTCGGCCGGCGCGTGGTTGCTGAAGTCGGTCCGCACCACGCCCGCCTCGCCGGTGACGAACGCATAGCGGTGCGACGCGCTGGACAGGCTGCAACTCATCTGCGCGGTGGCACCGTCGGGGAACAGCAATGTCGCCGCCACGGTCTGGTCGACGCCGTGCTGGGTATAGCGCGCCGTGGCCCACACCCGGCTCGGCCGTTCGCCCACCATCAGGCGCACCATGCTCATGGCATAGGTGCCGGCATCCAGCAGGGCGCCGCCGCCGCGCTCGGGGTGCAGGCGGATGTTCGCCGGATCGACCACCGGCGCGCCCTCCGGCGTGACGATCCTGAAGCCCATCGCCGCGGTCACGCTCTGCACCCGCCCGACCACGCCCTCGGCCAGCAATTCGCGCAGGCGCAGGGTCTGCGGCTGGGACATGTAGGGGTAGGCCTCGACCAGGTGCACGCCATGGGCGCGCGCGGCGGCGAACATCGCCCTGGCCTGATCGCCCGTCATCGCCAGGGGCTTCTCGCACAGCACGTGCTTGCCGGCCTCGGCGGCGCGGATCGCCCATACCGCGTGCATGTCGTTGGGCAGCGGGATGTAGACGGCCTCGATCTCCGGGTCCGCAAGCAGCGCCTCGTAGGAGCCGTGCGAGCGCGGGATGGCACATTCCGCGGCGAAGGCGGCGGCCTTGCCGGCGTCGCGGCTGGCCACCGCGACCACGCTCGCCAGCGCCGATCCGGCCACCCCGCCGGTGAACTGGCGCGCGATATTGGCGGCGCCAAGGACGCCGTAGCGGAGCGGAGCGAATGCGGTCATGGGATCGGCCTCGGTTGCGGGATGGGATGGTCCGATCCGCCAGATTGGTCCCCGCCCCGCCGCCGTAGCAAGGGGCGGTGGCCGCGCTCTTGCCATGCCCGGTGCTCGCGGCCACAAATGCCGCCATGAACCACGACGTATTGATCGCCCCGTCCATGCTCTCCGCCGACTTCGCCCGCCTCGGTGAGGAGGTGCGCGCGGTAGACGCGGCCGGGGCGGACTGGATCCATCTCGACGTGATGGACGGGCATTTCGTTCCCAACCTCACCTTCGGCCCCGGTGTGGTGCGCGCGCTGCGCGGCCACAGCGCCAAGTGCTTCGACGCCCATCTGATGATCGCCCCGGCCGATCCGTATCTGGAGGCCTTCGCCCGCGCCGGGGCAGACCTCATCACCGTGCACGTCGAAGCCGGCGTGCATCTGGACCGCACGTTGCAGGTGATCCGCGCCCTCGGCGTCAAGGCCGGCGTGGCGCTCAACCCGGCNNGCGATGACGGTGAACCCCGGCTTCGGCGGGCAGGTCTTCATCCCCGCCGTGCTGGAGAAAATCCGTGGCCTGCGCGCGATGATCGGCAGCCGCGACATCCGCATCCAGGTCGATGGCGGCATCACGCCGGAAACCGCGCCGGCGGTGATCGCGGCCGGGGCTTCTGTTCTCGTGGCGGGGTCGGCGGTGTTCGGCCGCCCCCCATATGCGGCAGCCATCGCGGCGCTGCGGAGGGCGTAGCCCGGGAGCGCGGCGCCGGTCTGATGCCAACCGGCGGTTTTCCTTGACTTCCCCGCCCCATCCGTCCATCTACCGTCCTGCGCGCCCTGCTGTGGTTTCGTGCGCTGCCCGCCCGACCAACGATCTTGCATAGCGCAAGCGGTCCGGGCGCACCCCCAGGTAGCCCGCTTTTCCTCAAACGATTGCGCCGGCCCGCGATCCTGTCGATCGCGATGACGCATACCCATTCGCCCGCAACCCATGCGGGCGGGTTGCGTCGCCACGTATGAAAGTCACTTGATGACCAGCTTTTCCGACCTCGGCCTGAACGCCGCCCTGCTCCGCGCGGTGGCGACCGAGGGCTACACGACGCCCTCCCCGATCCAGCTTCAGGCCATTCCGCACGTCCTCGCCGGGCGCGACGTCCAGGGCGTTGCCCAGANNCCGCCTTCGCCCTGCCCATCCTGCACCGCCTGGCCGCCGCCCACGCCCGACCCGCGCCGAAGACCTGCCGCGCCCTGGTGGTCGCCCCCACCCGTGAACTGGCCAGCCAGATCGCCGAGAGTTTCCGCGCTTACGGCCGCCACACCGGGCTCTCCGTCGCCCTGGTGTTCGGCGGCGTGCCCAAGCCGAGCCAGATCCGCCAGCTCTCCAACGGCGTCGATATCCTGGTGGCCACCCCCGGCCGCCTGCTTGACCACATCAACGCCCGCGCCCTGCGGCTGAACGCGGTGGAAGTGCTGGTGCTGGACGAGGCCGACCACATGCTCGACCTCGGCTTCATCGTCCCGATCCGGCAGATCGCCGCCCTGACGCCGGCCAACCGGCAAACCCTGCTGTTCACCGCCACCATGCCGCCGGCGATCGCCAAACTCGCCGCCGGTCTGCTGCATGACCCCGTCCAGGTCGCCGTGGTGCAGGTCGCCACCACCGTCGAGCAGGTCAGCCAGCACGTCATGTTCGTCGATACCGCGGCCAAGCGCGGGGCACTGCGCAGCCTGCTGGCGAAGTCCAAAGGCCGCACGCTGGTGTTCACCCGCACCAAGCACGGCGCCGACCGGGTGGTGAAGTACCTCGACGAGTACGGGGTGCCGTCGGCCGCGATTCACGGCAACAAAAGCCAGGGTCAGCGCGAGCGCGCCCTGGCCGGGTTCCGCGCCGGCACCACGCGGGTGCTGGTGGCTACCGACATCGCCGCCCGCGGCATCGACGTGAACGACGTGACCCACGTCATCAACTTCGACCTGCCGAACATCCCGGAAAGCTACGTCCACCGCATCGGCCGCACCGCACGCGCCGGCGCCTCGGGCGTGGCGATCAGCCTGTGCGGGCCGGATGAACGCCCGTTCCTGCGCGACATCGAGAAACTGCTCCACACCAAGGTGCCGGTGCTGCTGGCGGCGTAAACCACCAGACCAGGGGCCGCGAGGTCCCTGGACCCGCTACTTCTTCTTCAAAATGAATTTCTCGATGCCGATGCCGACGACCCAGCCGATGCTGCCGCCGATCACGCCGGCAGCGTAGCCGCCGGGCACCTTGCCGTCGGTCACGACATTCAACACGACGCAGATCACCGCTCCGGCGATGGCGCAAATGCCCTGAACAGGGATGCCCTGCGGTCTGCCTGACTGGGGTGCCGCCGTCGGCGTCGCGGGCTTGCGGTCGTCCATCTCCGGGTTCCTTCGGTTCGCTGTCAGCGTCCGACCGAACGGGCGCCCCGTCAAGGTTGCGTAACGGGTTCCATCCGTGGCTCAGCTTCCCGCCGGCGCGGCGGTGCGCTAAGACGCCGCATCGGTTGGAGAGGTCTATGGTGAGCGCCAATTCCCTGCGCAACGGCCCGGACGGTCGCGGCCGGTTCGGCGATTTCGGCGGCCGGTTCGTCGCCGAAACCCTGATGCCGCTGATTCTCGAGGTCGAACAGGCCTATGCCGCGGCCCGCGCCGACCCCGCCTTCCAGACCGAGCTGGACGGCTATCTGCGCGACTATGTCGGCCGCCCCAGCCCGCTCTGGTTCGCCGAGCGGCTGACCCGCGCGCTCGGCGGCGCCCGCGTGTATTTCAAGCGCGACGAGCTGAATCACACCGGTTCGCACAAGATCAACAACACCCTGGGCCAGATCCTGCTGGCCCG
>PLTJ01000089.1 GCA_003164455.1 Acetobacteraceae bacterium | reverse complement strand
CCGGCGCCAGCGACACCAGCAGGGCCGCCACCGGCTCGGCCAGCATGTGGTCGAATACTGGCGCGTCGGCGACCAGCACGCGGGCCACGCCGGGCAACCTCGCGGCCGCGGCGGCGGCGGCGGCAACGCCGTGCCCGGCCACCAGCACGTGCACCTCGCCCAGCAGCCGCGCCGCCGCCACCGCCGAACGCGAGGGCTGCTTGATGGCGGAGGCGTCGTGATCGAGCAAAACCAGGGCCGTCATAGTCAGATCACCTTCGCTTCCGTGCGCAACTTCATCACCAACTCGGCCACCGAGCCCACCTTCTTGCCAGCCTGGCGCCTGGGCGGCTCGACGACCTTCAGCACGGTCAGCCGCGGCGTGGGATCGACCCCCAGATCGGCCGGCCTGATCGTCTCGATCGGCTTCTTGCGCGCCCGCATGATGTTGGGCAGGCTGGCATAGCGTGGCTCGTTCAACCGCAGGTCGGCGGTGATCACCGCCGGCAACGGCAGCGCCACCGTTTCCATCCCGCCGTCCACTTCGCGGGTGACGGTGATGGTGGCGCCCGCCACCATCAGCTTGCTGGCGAAGGTGCCCTGCGGCCAGCCCAGCAAGGCGGCCAGCATCGGACCGGTGGCGCCCATGTCGTCGTCGATCGCCTGCTTGCCCAGGATCACCAACAGTGGCTGTTCGCGGTCGACCAGCGCCTTCAGCAGCCCCGCCACCGCCAGCGGCTGCAACGCGACGTCGGTCTCGACCAGAATGCCGCGGTCGGCCCCTATGGCGAGCGCGGTGCGGATGGTCTCGGCGCAGGCGGCGCGCCCCAGCGACACCGCCACGACCTCGGTGGCGATGCCTTTTTCCTTCAGGCGCACCGCCTCCTCGACCGCGATTTCATCGAACGGGTTCATCGACATCTTGACCCCGGCGGTCTCCACGCCGGTGCCGTCCGACTTCACCCGGACCTTCACGTTATAGTCAACCACCCGCTTCACGGGCACGAGGATCTTCATGGACTGTCGCTGCTTCCTGAGAGTGCCAGAGCGGGTCCGGAACGGGGTTCCCTGGGCGAACTCAGCCATAGCCGAACGCCCCGGCTGAGGCCTGCGCCCGCCTGTTCGCATACGCAATAGAATGGCCGACCTTAGGTGCCGCCCGGCTCGGATGTCAAACGTCGCGCCGCCGGCCTATGGTCGCCGCGCTGATGCAATCGTGCACTGTCGGGTACTGCCACCCGGCTCCATAGTGCAGGGATCCACGGATATGCCCGCTACCAATCCCGGAGCGCCCGGAACCATGTCCTCCAGCCCGCGAACCATCACTGTCGTCATCGGTATGCACCGCAGCGGCACCTCGCTGGCCGCCCACCTGCTCAGCGTGCTGGGGTGCGACATGGCCGACGAGATCACGCCCAACGCGGGCAATCCCCGTGGTCACTGGGAGCGTTGGGAGCTGGTCGAGTTCCACGACCGCGTGCTGGATCTGTTCGGCCGGGGCTACTTTGGCGCCAGCCATGCACAGCCGTTGCCGGTGGGCTGGTGGGCCGACCCGGCCGTTCGCTGCATCCGTGATGAGATGGCCGCCTGGCTGGAAGGCCGCATGGGGCGGACCGTTCGCTTCGGCTTCAAGGACCCGCGGACGGCGCGGCTGCTGCCGATGTGGCGGGAGGTGTTTGCGGATCTCGATCTGACGCCGCATTTCGTCTTCTGCCTCCGCCATCCCGGTGCCGTGGCGGACTCGCTCGCCGCGCGCGACGACCTGCCGCGGGACGATGGCGAACGACGCTGGCTCGCCTACAACGTCGATGCGGTGAACGGGATCGGCGGCGACCCGGTTGCCATCCTGCCGTACGAGCGCTGGTTCACCGATCCCCGCGCCAACTTGCGCGAGATCGCCGACCTGCTGGGCGAGATCGATGTCGCCGACCTGACGCGGCAGCGCATGCTGGATAGCGTGGTGGACAAGGCGCTCTGCCATCATGATGCGGCCACGGCCCAGGCCGGTACCCTGACGTGCTGGTTGTACCGCCAGTTGCTGGCGGCCGGCCCCGCCGGGGCCTTCGGGTCGGAGTTGCGTGCCGTCACGGCTGCGCTCGATGGCTTCGCCGAGATGATGCAGCCGGTGGAGGCCGAGCGCGACGTGCTGCGCACCACCGTCACCGCCCTGACAGCGGAACTCGCCGAAGCCCGGGGGCGCATGGCCGCCCTGGAGACGGCGCCGCCGGCCGAAGCGCTCCCCGCCGCGACTCCCGACGACGCGGCGTCCATTGCAACCTGAGCGGTCCGCGCTATGAGTGCAGCAACGTCAGCAGCAAAGCGAACAGCACCAGCGCGACGGCCTGCAGAATCACCCGCCAGCGCATCAGACGGTTCGACCGCATGGGGTCGCCACCGCCGCGCACCAGGCCGATCATCCCGGCGGCCAGCACGCCCAGCACCCCCAGCATCGCCAGGCCGAGCAGAACCATCAGGATGGTACGCATGCCGATACTCCTACAGGGTCCAGCCGGAGATGGTAAACCGGTCGTCGCCGGCAACCCGGAGCAACGCGGTTGACATCGCCGGCCCAGACATGATCCGCCTGCCCGCATGACCCGCTTTCTGCTCGCGCTCGCGCTTGCTCTCGGCTGCTTCGTCGGCGGCGCCGCGGCCCAGGCGCCACGCCCGGCCCCGTCGGCCCCGCCGGCCTCCCCGTCCGCGCTCAGCCGGGCGCAGGCGCAGACCGCACTCGACGTGCTGCGCGACGATGCCAGGCGCGCCCAACTCATCACCGTGTTGGAAGCGATCGTCCGTGCCACCCCACAGACCGGACAGCCTGCCGCCCCGCGGGTCAACGCCGCCCCAACCGAGGCGGCCGCCGCGCCGAACGCGCTGCCCATCCCGCTTGCCCCCAACAGCGTCGGCGCGCAGATCCTCACCGGCATCTCCGAGCATCTGTCGCGGGTCTCGGCCGATATCATGGCCAGCGCCGAGGCAGCCGCTGACTTCCCCACCCTCGGCAGCTGGCTGGTCCAGTTAGCCACCAACCCCGACCGTCAGCAGCAGGTGTTCGACGTCGGCTGGCGGTTGCTGCTGGTGCTCGCCGTTGGCCTGCTCGCCGAGGCCGCGGCCCGACGCGCGCTGCGCCGGCCGGCGGCCGCGCTGGAGCGCACCGCACCGGACGGCAATGCCGTCGAACCGTCGCCGGAGGAAGCCGGCCTGGCGGATGCCGAGGCCGGCCAGACCGAGAAACTGCGCCGCAGGTTGCCGGCANNGCTGGCACCGCGCTGGCCGGCAGCTACATCACGAAGCTGGTGATCCTCGACGTGCTGCACGCCACGGTTGCCTGTCAGCTGGCAATCGCCCTGATGTGTCTGCTGGTCAGCCCCGGGGCGCCACGGCTCCGGCTGCTGCCGATGTCCGATCGCCGTGCCGCCCACCTGCTGCGCTGGACCCGCCGGCTCGCCGTGCTGGTGGTGTTCGGCTACGCCGCCGCCGAGATCGGCCTGCTGTTCGGTCTCTATCGTGCCGCCTACGAGGCGCTGCTCAGGCTGGTGTCGCTGGCGGTGCTGGTCTGCCTGGTCATCATCGTGCTGCAAACCCGCGCCCCGGTCGCCGAACGCATCCGCGCCACCGACGGCCATACCGGCACGTTGGCGGCGCTGCGCAACCGCATCGCCACGCGGTGGCACGTGATCGCCATCTTCTACCTGGTGGCGCTCTGGCTGGTCTGGGCTTTCGACGTGCCGAACGGCTTCTCGCGCCTGCTGCGGGTGGCGGCGTTGACCGTGGTGATCGCGATGCTGGCCCGGTGGCTCGCCGTCGCGGCCTATAGCGCGCTGGACCGCGCGTTGCGCATCTCGCCCGCGACGCTGGCCCGTCACCCCGGACTGGAGGATCGGCTGCGCAGCTACCAACCAATCGGTCACGCGGTGCTGACCATTGCCATTGCCGGGGTGGCGGGGGTGACGCTGTTCCAGGCGTGGGGAGTGGACGCGTTCTCCTGGTTCACCAGCGGCGCGCTGGGCGGGCGGATCATCGGGGCACTCGGCACCATCGGCATCACGCTGGCGATCTCGCTGGTGGTGTGGGAGGCGGTCAACGCCGGCATCCAGTTCCATTTGGCCCGGCTGGCGCGCGAGGCCCAGGCCGCCCGTTCCGCTCGCCTGCGCACCCTGCTGCCGATGCTGCGCACCACCCTGCTGGTGACCATCTTCAGTGTCGCCGGGCTGATGGTACTGAGCGAAATCGGGGTCAACACCGGCCCGTTGCTGGCCGGTGCCGGCGTGATCGGCCTGGCCATCGGCTTCGGCTCGCAGAAGCTGGTGCAGGACATCATCACCGGCCTGTTCCTGCTGCTGGAAAACACCATGCAGGTCGGTGACGTGGTCAGCCTCGGCGGCCTGTCCGGCACGGTGGAGGCGCTGTCGATCCGCTCCATCCGGCTGCGCGCCCTGGACGGCTCGGTGCACACCGTGCCGTTCAGCGCGGTCACCACCGTCACCAACCAGACCCGCGACTTCGACTATGCCGTGGTGGATGTCAGCGTCGGCCTGAGCGAGGACCCCGACCAGGTCGCCGACCTGGTGCGTGCGGTGGCCCGCGACGTGCGCCAGGAGCCGCGCTGGAAAAACGCGATCCGTGACGACATCGACGTCATGGGGGTGGAAAAGTTCCTCGATACCGCGCTGGTGCTGCGCACCCGCATCAAGACGGTGCCGGGCCAACGCTGGGCGGTGGCGCGGGAGATGAACCGCCGCATCAAGGCACGCTTCGACGAACTGGCGATCGAGAGCCCGTGGACCAGCTACCGGGTGCTGAGCACCACCCCGCCACCCCCGCCGGCGAGCCCCAGGACCGAGTGAAGCCGCGCCGGGCCTGCACCGGTAAGCAGGAAGATAAGACCAGGGCGCTGCCCTGGACC
>PLTJ01000193.1 GCA_003164455.1 Acetobacteraceae bacterium | reverse complement strand
TTCGGTCCCGAGGCCGAGTTCTTCATCTTCGACAGCGTGAAGTTCGGCACCGGCGGCAACTACGGCATGTATCAGGTCGATAGCCAGGAAGGCCCGCAGGCGTCGCTGAAGGACTACCCGGAAGGCAACATGGGCCATCGCCCCGGCGTCAAGGGCGGCTATTTCCCGGTTCCGCCGGTGGACACCGAATCCGACCTGCGCGCCGAGATGCTCTCGGTGATGGGCGAGATGGGCCTGCCGATCGAGAAGCACCACCACGAAGTGGCGCAGAGCCAGCATGAGTTGGGCTTCAAGTTCGGCTCGCTGTGCCAGATGGGCGACCGCATGCAGATCTACAAGTACTGCGTGCACAACGTCGCCCACAGCTACGGCAAGACCGCGACGTTCATGCCGAAGCCGATCTTCGGCGACAACGGCTCGGGCATGCACTCGCACTTCTCGATCTGGAAGGGCAAGACCCCGCTCTTCGCCGGCAACGCCTATGCCGATCTGTCGGAAATGTGCCTGTACTTCATCGGCGGCGTGATCAAGCACGCCAAGGCGGTCAACGCCTTCACCAACCCGACGACGAACAGCTACAAGCGTCTGATCCCTGGCTTCGAAGCCCCCGTGCTGCTGGCCTACTCGGCCCGCAACCGTTCGGCTTCCTGCCGCATCCCCTACACCACCAACCCGAAGGCCAAGCGCGTCGAGGTCCGCTTCCCGGACGCCCTGGCGAACCCGTACCTGGCCTACTCGGCGCTGGTGATGGCTGGCATGGACGGCATCCTGAACAAGATCCATCCGGGCGACCCGATGGACAAGGACCTCTACGACCTGCCGCCGGACGAGCTGAAGGGCATCCCGACGGTGTGCGGCAGCCTGCGCGAGGCGATCGGCGCGCTGGAAGCCGACCACGAGTTCCTGCTCGCCGGCGATGTGTTCGCGATCGACCAGATCGAGAGCTACCTCGAGCTGAAGTGGAGCGAGGTGTTCCGGTTCGAGCACACCCCGCACCCGGTTGAATTCGAGATGTACTACTCGGTTTAATCACGCCGCCTGATCTGCCGGACCCCCGTGCCGTAAGGCGCGGGGGTTTGTGTGTACGCGCCATGCGCCGCCGGCATGGCAGCCGGCTTATTAGTTTGATCGTCATAATTCTGATCCAAGTTAATTTGCGCACGAACAGATTACGCTGACCGAAACCTCATGGATGCCCTCCCCTCGTTCACCCTTCGCCAGGCTTTCGGCCGCCGACTCAACTACACCGCCCGGCAGTGGCGGCGGGCCGTGGATGACCAATTGCAGCCCTTCGGCCTGTCCGATGCGACCTGGTTGCCGCTGGTCTATATCGCGCGCGGCACCGAGCCGATGCGGCAGAAGGATCTGGCCAAGGTGGTCGGCATCGAAAGCTCCACCCTGGTCCGTCTGCTCGACGCGCTCGACGACGCCGGGCTGATCGCACGCCAGACCGACGGCGACCGGCGCGTCAAAACGCTGCACCTCACCCCACGGGGCCGGCAATTGGTCGAACAGGTGCAGACCACCACCGACGCGATCCGGCAACGGATTCTGGCGGGCATCACCGAAGCGGAGCTGACCACTGCGCTTAGCGTGTTCGAGCGGGTCTGCGCCGCCCTGGCCCGGGAACGCGCGCCCGCGGCGGCGGCGCCATGAGCAGCGAGATCGCGCGGGACTTCGTGGGCGACGGCAAGGTCGGGCGCAGCGGCTTGCTGGGCCGCGTGCAAAACCGCATCGGCCTGGTCGTGCTGCTGCTCATTCTGCTGGCGGCGGGACTGTCCGGCGCACAATGGCTGCGCCAGCGGCTGACCCATGTCGTGGAGAACGATGCCCAGGTGGCCGGCGAGGTCACCACCATCGCCAGCCGCGTCGATGGCTGGGTGATGACCCGGCCGGTGATGGAGGGCGATCGCGTCGCCAAGGGCCAGGTGCTGGCCGAGCTGGATACGCGCGACGCGAAGCTGCGGCTGGCCACGCTCGCAGCCCAGGTGGCGGCGACCGATGCCCAGATCCGCCAGACCACGATCCAGCGCGACACCACCCAGCAGACCAGCGACGCCCAGATCGCCGATGCCCAGGCCCAGTTCGCCGCGGCCGGGGCGGCGGTGGAAGTGGCCACGCATCTGACGGACAACGCCCGCGCGGACTTCGCCCGCGCCAACCCGCTGGTCGGCCGCGGCGACGTCTCCCGCCAGGACTGGGACCATGCGCGCAACGCGCTGTTGCAGGACGAAGCGGCCCTGCGGCAGGCCCAGGCCATGACGGTATCGCGGCAGGCCGCGCTGACCCTGGCGATCGCCCAGCTCGGCCAGGTGCCCATGCTGGCCCAGCAGATCGAGGTGCTGCACGGCCAGCGCGATGCTCTCGCCAGCCAGGCCGATCAGGTGGCCCAGGAAATCGCCGACCGCACCTTGCGGGCTCCGTACGATGCCATCGTCGATCGCACCTTCATCCATGCCGGCGATTACGCGCAGGCCGGGCAGTGGCTGATGATGCTGCACGATCCGAACCACGTGTGGGTGGAAGCCGACGTCAAGGAAACCGACGTCAGCCGCGTGCGCGTCGGCGACAAGGTGACGGTGACTGTGGATGCCTGGTCGGGCCTGGTGCTGCACGGCCGGGTGCTGCGTGTCGGCACCGCGGCGACCAACCAGTTCGCCCTGCTGCCCAGCCCCAACCCCTCCGGCAACTTCACCAAGATCACCCAGCGGGTGCCGGTCCGCATCGCCATCGACACGCCCGAGCACCCGTTGCAACCCGGCCTGATGGTCGAAGTGTCGATCGATGTCGCCGATTGAGGCCTACGCCGCGCGCTTCGGCCGCGGGTACAAATGGCTCTCAACCATAACCGTCATGCTTGGTACCATTGTCACGAGCGCCGCCACGACCATGGTGAATGTGGCGCTGCCCGACATCATGGGGGCCTTCGGCCTGGGCGAGGACCAGGTGCAATGGCTATCCACCGGCTTTCTGGCGGCAATGACGGCGACCATGCTGCTGACCGCCTGGGCGCTCGGCCGGTTCGGCTATCGGCTCGCCTTTCTCGGCGCCCTGGCGCTGTTCATGGTCGGCTCCATCGCCGGGGCGGCGGCCAGCAGCAGCGATGCCGTGATCCTGGCGCGGGTGTTGCAGGGCATGGCCTCCGGGCTGATCCAGCCGATGGCGATGGTGGTGCTGTCGCAGGTCTTCCCGCGTGAGCAGCGCGGCCGGGCGATGGGCATCTTCGGCATCGGCGTGGTGCTTTCTCCGGCGCTTGGCCCGACGCTGGGCGGTTTTCTGGTGGACCAGTACAGTTGGCGTTACGTGTTCCTGGCGATGGTGCCGTTGTGCGTCCTCGCCATGGCGGCGGTTGCGGTGTTCCTGCCCGGCCGCGGCCGGGTGGAAAAGGCGCCCTATCCCTTCGACGGTTTCGGCTTCGTTTTCCTCTCCATCTTCCTGCTGTGCCTGCTGAGCGCGCTCTCCAACGGGCAGCGCCAGGGTTGGAACTCGGACCTGATCCTGGCCCTGTTCGCTGGCGCGATCGCCGCCGCCGCGGCCTTCATGGCGTGGGAGCTGACACACCAGACACCGCTGCTGAACCTGCGCGTGTTCGCCAATGGCGGGTTCGCGGCCAGTTGCTTCGTGTCCTTTGTGCTGGGGGTGGGCATTTTCGGCTCCACCTATATCGTTCCGATGTTCGTTCAGCTCGTCCAGGGCTACACGGCGACCCGCTCCGGTCTGTTGCTGATGCCGGCCGGCCTGATGCTGGCGGTGGTGTTTCCGATCGCCGGGCAGGTCAGCGACCGGATGCCGCCGTGGCTACCGGTCATGATCGGGCTGGCGCTGTTCGGTTACTCCAACTGGCTGTGCGGCGATGCCAATGTGGACACGCCGTTCTGGACCTTCGCCGCCTGGATCGCGTTTGGACGGATCGGCTCGGGGCTGATGACGCCGGCGCTGAACGCCGGTGCGTTGCGCGCGCTGCCCGCCGAATTGCTGGCGCAAGGGTCGGGGGCGGTGAATTTCGTCCGCCAGCTCGGCGGCGCGCTGGGAGTCAACCTGATCTCCGTGCTGATCGAGCGGCGGACGGCCTTTCACGGCGACGCGCTGGCGCAGGCGATGACGCCGGCCACCCAGGCGGCCGCCACCACGGTGCAGCAACTAGGGCTGATCCTGGCGCACTGGGGCAATCCGTTCGGCAACCGCCTGCCCAGTGGCACGCCGCCGGCGGCGGTCGCCTACATGGAGACCATGCTGGTGCCGCAGGCCCGCCTGTTCGCCTATCAGGACGGATTCATGATCGTCGCCGTGATGTTCGTGTTCGCCCTGGTGCCGGCACTGATGATGCCGCGGCGGCGGCAGGCTTGAGGCCGCCTAGCCCGCCAGAAACCCGAGAACAACCGCCGCCACATCGGCCTGCACCGCCGTAATCGGGCGGTTGGCGTCGATCACCGCGTGGCGCTGCGGCGCGGCGGCGGCCTGGTCGAGGAAACTGCGCCGCACCCGGTGCTGGAACTCCAGGCCGAGTGCTTCGAAACGATCCTCGCCGCTGCCCTCCGCGCGCAGCCGCGCCAGCCCGCGCGCCAGGGCGATGGCGGGATCGACGTCGAGCACCACGGTCAGGTCGGGCCAGAGACCGCCGGTCGAATGGTTGTGGATCATGACTATCTCTTCCACGGCCAGGCCGCGCCCGGCGCCCTGGTAGGCGAGAGTCGATCCCACGTAACGGTCGCACACCACCACCCGCCCGGCCGCCAGCGCCGGACGGATGACCCGGGCGACGTGCTGCGCCCGCGCCGCCGCGATCAGCAAAAGCTCGGCCTGCGGCTCCCAGTCATGGCCGCCACGCGCCAGCAGCAGGCCCCGGATGGCCTGCCCCTCGTCGGTGCCACCGGGCTCGCGGGTGAGCAGAGCGCCCTCGCCCAGCACCGCGCCCAGATGCGCCAGCGCGCCGCTCTTGCCGCTGCCGTCGCCGCCTTCCAGGGCGACGAACACGTCAGCTTCCCGTCACGTAGTGGCTCAGCACCGCCCAGGCCCGTCCGGGCAGGCTCAGCCGCGGCACGTCGGCGCCGGCCAGCAGCGGTATCTCCAGGTCGGGAACCCCCTGCCCCGCCACCGTCAGCCGTCCCAGCGTGCTGCCCCGGACGATCGGCGCGGGAATCGGGCTGGT
>PLTJ01000233.1:18657-18783 GCA_003164455.1 Acetobacteraceae bacterium | reverse complement strand
AGGCGAAGACGAACTGCGAGTCGGTCGTTATGTAGTATAACGGTTTGATACCAAACGGATCGCGCGCGAGGATCAGGCGCTCATGCCGCGGGTCGTGCAGGGCGATCGCATACATGCCGCGCAGCG
>PLTJ01000233.1:0-18629 GCA_003164455.1 Acetobacteraceae bacterium | reverse complement strand
CGGTGTCGAGGTCGATGATGGCCAGGCGGTTGTGCACCAGCGCCACCCCGCCGCGCACCAGTCGCCCCTGCCCGTCCGGGCCGCGATGCGCCAGCGCATCTTGCAACCGGTCCAGCAAGGCGGGGTCGGGCGTCACCCCGTCCCGCGTCATCACGCCCGCGATTCCGCACATGCCGCCGCCCTTACACCGGCGCGCGCCTATCCGCCAGCAACGTGCTATCCGCCCCCCTGCGCCCGCCGATCCCGTTCGTCCCCGCCAACCCCGCCGTGCCGGCATGACCCGCGTCGCCCATGTCATGGCCGGCGCGGTCAACGGCGGCGCCGAACTGTTCTTCGAGCGGCTCTGCCTTGCCCTGCACGAAGCCGGCGAGGATGTGCTGCCGGTGATCCGCACCGACGCGGCCCGCGCGGCGCGGCTGGCCCAGGGCGGGCTGGCGCGCTTAGAGCATGATTCACGCTTTCCGACGGTTCCGCCTCGAGCGATCACGCTCCAGAGCGTGATGACCGGAGGCGGANNCAGAAGTCATCCCGCTCTAGCGGCTGGCGCTGCCCAGACGATCAAGCCCGAGAGCCGTCACCGACAGCAGCACCCCGCCATCGCTCAGTTCCACAACCTTGTCGACGCAGCCCTGTTCGCGCAGCCGCTCCAGCGCGGCCAGCCGCAGGTGACGCCCGGCCGTCACGCCGGCGCACATCAAGGCCGCGTCGAGGTCGGCCTGTCGCCGCTTGCTGCGCAGCGCCATGTCGGTGACCGCGACGAGCACGTCGCGCACGAACGCCTCAGTCAGCGCCAGCGAACAGCCATCCCCGTCGCCGGCGGCGCGATCGTCCGCCTCGGCTGGTTCGTTGAGCACCTCCAGCTCGCCTGGCTCGCGCTCATCGTCGAAGGCCTGCATGCTGTTCCTCCGGTTCGCGGTACCCGCAGCCGGAGGAATCCGTGCGGCATCCGATTAATTCCACATCCAACCACATATCAGAATTTTGACAATGGAAGCGATGATCTCAGGCAACAATTGACAATATCGCATACGGACGCATGCGCAACCAGCGTACAGCGGGAAGCTGAAGCGCGAACCGTGTGGCGGGTCAGCCGTGGACGGGGGTGATAACCGCGTCGATGGCCCGTGGCGGCTTTCAGGGGCCTCCCGGTCCCTTGGCTGGTTCCAGGGGCGCATCCCTGGCCTTGCTTGCTCTGTAGCGCACCTTGCCCCCGTATGAACAAATCCCCATCCGCCGCGCTTGCCCGCCCGGCCCGGGTTGCAAACCCCGCCGTATGCGCTATTCCCGCCCGCCACGACCCACGGAGGGGAATCACACAGTGCCCGTTCCCAGCGAGCCCGCCCTGATCGTCATCCAGGGGCTCACCAAGCGTTTCGGCGCGTTCACCGCGGTGGACAAGGTGTCGTTCGAGGTTCCCCGCGGCGAGGTGCTCGGCTTCCTCGGCCCCAACGGCGCCGGCAAGTCCACCACCATGCGAATGCTCGCCGGCTTCATGACCCCCACCGTCGGCAGCGCCAGCATCTGCGGCCACGACGTGCAAACCGACTCGGTCGCCGCCCGCCGCTGCCTCGGCTTTCTGCCGGAGGGCGCGCCCAACTACCCCGAAATGACTGTCACCGCCTTCCTCACCTTCGCCGCCCGCGTGCGCGGCTACGTCGGCGCGGAACTCAGCCGGCGGGTGGCCCACGCGCTGCACCTGACCACCCTGGAAAGCGTCCGGCTGCAACCGATCGAAACCCTGTCCAAGGGCTTCAAGCGCCGCGTCGGCCTGGCCCAGGCGCTGCTCCACGATCCGGCGGTGCTGGTGCTGGACGAACCCACCGACGGGCTGGACCCGAACCAGAAACACGAGGTGCGCAACCTGATCACCCAGATGGCGCCGACCAAGGCCATCGTCATCTCCACCCACATCCTGGAGGAGGTGGACGCGGTGTGCACGCGCGCCATCATCATCGCCGAGGGCCGCGTGGTCGCCGACGACAAGCCCGACGCGCTGAAGAAGCGGCATCCCTCCGGCCGGCTGGAAGACGTGTTCCACCAGCTCACCCAACCCGCAACCGCCCCGCGGCAGGCGGCCTGACCGCCATGCGCAACACAATGACCATCGCCCGCCGCGAACTCGGCGGCTACTTCGCCACCCCGGTCGCGGTGGTGTTCATCGTCATCTTCCTCGTCCTGCAAGGCGTGCTGACCTTCAACCTGGGCAATTTCTTCCAGCGCAACCAGGCCGATCTGGCGCCCTTCTTCAACTTCCTGCCCTGGGTGTTCCTGCTGCTGGTGCCGGCCATCACCATGCGGCTNNCCCAGGCGGTGGTGGGCAAGTTCCTGGCGGCGTGGGCGTTCTGCGCCATCGCGCTGGCGCTCACCTTCCCCTTCGTCATCACCGTCAACTACCTGGGTCAGCCCGACAACGGCGTCATTGCCACCGGCTATATCGGCGCCCTGCTGGTCGCCGGCTCGTTCCTGGCCATCGGCGCGGCGCTGTCGGCGGCGACCAAGAACCAGGTGATCGCCTTCGTGCTGGGGGTCGCCGTGTGCTTCCTGTTCGCCGTGTCGTCCTATCCGCTGGTGACCGACTTCCTGTCGAAGACCTCGCCGGTGCTGGCCGAGGTGGCG
The DNA here is from genome assembly GCA_003164455.1 of Acetobacteraceae bacterium. Classification (GTDB taxonomy): domain Bacteria; phylum Pseudomonadota; class Alphaproteobacteria; order Acetobacterales; family Acetobacteraceae; genus Rhodovastum. Next base: position 16,013 of record PLTJ01000233.1, on the reverse strand, counting down.
CGGCGCGTGTCGGTGGCCGAGCGCTACCAGGGGTTCACCCGCGGCGTGGTGTCCTTGCGCGACCTGATCTTCTTCGCCTCCTTCATCGGCTTCTGGCTGTTCCTGAACGTTGTCATTGTCGATTACCGGAAGGCCGACTGAGATGCGCCGCACCTGGAGTTCCGCCCTCGCGGTCATCGCACTGGCCGCCATCCTGATCGGCGTCAACGTGCTGGCCGAATCCCGGCTGGCGACGATGCAGATCGACCTGACCAGCCAGCACCTCTACACGCTGTCGTCGGGCACGCGCAGCGTGGTCGGCGGGCTGAAGGAGCCGATCACGCTGCGGCTCTACTATTCCCGCGCGCTGGGCAGCACCATTCCGGCCTACGGCGGCTATGCCGACCGGGTGAGCGAGATGCTGCGCGAATACGCCCGCATTTCGAACGGCAAGATCAAACTGGAATTCTACGACCCCGAGCCGTTCAGCGACACCGAGGACCGGGCGTTGGCGTACGGCCTGCAAGGCGTGCCGATCGACCAGTCCGGCGAGCAGGTCTATTTCGGTCTCGCCGCCACCAACCTGCTGGACGACGAGCGCACCGTCGCCTTCTTCCAGCCCGAGCGCGAACCCTTCCTCGAATACGACGTGACGCGGCTGGTCTATGAGCTGTCCAATCCGGCGCGCCCGGTGATCGGCGTGATGTCGTCCCTGCCCCTCGATGGCGACGCGCGGATGATGATGATGGCGCGCAACACCGCCAGCATGGGCGGGCCCGGCGCGCCCTACGTGGCAATGCTGCAACTGCGGCAGACCTACACGGTCAGGACGGTGGCCACCGACGCCCAGGTGATCGACCCGGACGTGCAGGTGCTGATGGTGGCGCAGGCGCAGAACCTGTCGGACGCCACGCTCTATGCCATCGACCAGTTCGTCATGCGCGGCGGCCGGCTGATGGCGATGGTGGACCCGCACAGCGAGGCCGAGGCCGCCACCCCGACCCAGACCGGTATGCCGCCGGAGAACACGTCCAGCGATCTGAAGAAGCTGTTCGATGCCTGGGGCATCACCTTCGATCCCACCATCGTGGTCGGCGACCTGAAAGGCGCCTGGCGCGTGCGCGCCTCGCCGGAGGACCGGATGCAGGCGGTGGACTACGTGGCCTGGTTCAACATCCGCGACGGTATCAACCACGATGACCCGGCGACCGCCGACCTCAGTCAGGTGACCGTGGCCTCGGCCGGCGCGATCGGCAAGAAAGCCGGGGCGGCCATCGACTTCATCCCCTTGCTGTCGAGTTCCGACCAGTCCGGCAGCATCCCGGTCGACCAGGTGAAGACGATGCCCGACCCGGGCAAAATTCTTGCCGGCTTCAAACCCGAGGGCGGCCCGCGGGTGATCGCGGCACGGGTGCACGGCATCCTGAAGTCGGCTTTTGCCGGGCCGCCGGCTGCGGCCGCCGGACAAAAGCCGCCCGACGGTTTGCCGGACTACATCGCCGAGACCAAGACCCCGGCGAACCTGGTGGTGGTGGGCGACACCGACATCCTGGCCGACCGCTACTGGGTGCGCGTGCAGGACTTCTTCGGCCAGCAGCAGCCCACCCCGTTCAGCGACAACGGGCCGTTCGTCGCCAACCTGGTCGGCACGCTGGCCGGCGGCGACGCGCTGATCGGCCTGCGCAGCCGCGGCACCTCGCAGCGCCCCTTCGACGTGGTCGACACCATGCAGAAGACGGCGGAGGCGCGGTTCCGCCAGACCGAGCAGGCCTTGCAGGCGCATCTGGACGATGTGCAGAAACAACTGACCGCGCTGCGCACCGGCCACGGCGAGGCGGGCGCGGAGACGCAGGCCGTGATCACGCCGGAGCAGCGGCAATCGATCGACGACCTGCGGCGCGACGTGGCCGCCACCCGCGGCAAGCTCCGCCTGGTGCAGTTGGATCTGCGGCGCGACATCTCGCGGCTGGAAACCACGCTGCGGCTGGCCGACATCGTTCTGGTGCCGGCGGTGCTGACGGTTCTGGCGCTGCTGCTGGGCATCACGCGCCGCCGCCGGCGGGCGCGGGCGCGCACGTGACGGGAAGGAACGAACCATGAGGTCCCGCACCGCCATCATCCTGGCCGCGCTCGCCGTGGTCGTGCTTGCCGCCGCCTGGTATTTCGCCCGCCCGCCCGCCAGCGTCAGCGAGTCGGCCGCGGTGGCCCCCGGCACGCTGGTGTTCCCCGGTCTCGCCGCGAAGCTCGGCACGGCGGCGCGCGTCGAGATCACCAGCAAAGGGCAAACCCTGGTCATCGCCCGCATTGGCGACCCCCGGGTCGGAGAGCCCGGGGTCTGGGGCCTGGCCGACCGCGGCGACTACCCGGTGCAGCAGGACAGGCTGCGCGAACTGCTGACCGGGCTGACCGAACTGCGCATCACCGAGCCGCGCACCGCCGACCCGGCGCTGCTGGAGCGGCTGGGCGTGGGCGACCCGGCCAGCACCACCTCCACCGCCGATCTGGTGAAGCTGCTGGACGACAAGGGCGGCGTGCTGGCCCAACTGATCGTCGGCCACCGCCGCGTGCGCACCCAGGGCAACGTGCCGGAATCGATCTACGTGCGCCGGCCCGGCGAGAACCAGTCCTGGCTGGCCGAGGGACGGCTGCCCGTGGATGCCGACCCGCAACTCTGGCTCGACCGCGACATCGCCAACATCGACAACAAGCAGGTGGCCTCGGTGGTGGTGCATCGCGGCGACGCGGTGCTGGAATTCGGCCGCGACGGCGGCAAGGGGACGTTGAAGGCGCCGGCGGACCATCCCAAACTCGACGACTATGCGCTCGAGGATATGTTCCGCTCGCTGGAGACGCTGACGCTGACCGACGTGAAGCCGGTCGCCGACGAGCCGGGCGAGAAGGTCGGCACGGCGACGATCACGCTGATCGACGGCACGGTGGTAGACGTGACGGTGTTCGCGGTGGCGAAGGCGACTGGTGCGCCGGACATCTGGACGCAGTACGCCGTGCGCGGGGACTCCGAGGCGGCGCAGAAGCTGGCGGCGCGGGTGAAGGGCTGGACCTATCAGGTCGGTGCGTGGAAAGAAAAGGCGTTCGTGCCGACGCTGGACGACTTGAAGGCCGAGGAAAAGCCGGCGGCGGCACCGCCCGCGGGAGACGAAAAACCGGCCGATTAGGATGACCCGCGAATATCCCCCTCGCCCGATCGTCGGCATCGGCGTCTGCCTGCTGCGCCCGGATAACGGCGGCGAGGTGCTGCTGGCGCGGCGCGGACAGCCGCCCTCGGCAGGATCGTGGAGCCTGCCCGGCGGCGCGCAGGAACTCGGCGAGACCGCCGAACAAGCGGCCCGCCGGGAACTGGCGGAAGAAACCGGGCTGATCGCCGGCGACCTGCTGCTGGCCGGGAACGTCGACTCCATCCACCGCGACGACGCGGGTCGGGTGCGCTTCCACTACACCATCATCGACTTCGCCGCCCGGCTCGCCGGCGGCACGCTGGCGCCCGGCGACGATGTGGTCGAGGTGGTGTGGGCGCCGCTCGGCGACCTGGCGCCGTATGCGCTGTGGAGCGAGGCGCAGCGCATCATCGCCGTGGCGCGGCGCTTGCTGGGCGTGTGATGCCGGCCGGCCCCGAGATCGCCCTCTACGCGCCGGTGAAGGCGTTCCTGGAACGGCTCGGCTTCACCGTGAAGGGCGAGGTGCGGGGCTGCGACGTGGTGGCCGTGCGGCCGGGCGAACCTGATCTGGTGGTGGTGGCGGAGCTGAAGGGAAGTTTTTCCCTTGAGCTGCTGCTGCAGGCCGCCGACCGGATGGCGGTGGCCGACGAGGTGTGGCTGGCGGTGGCGGCAACCCGGCGCGGGCGCGACCGCGACGCGCGGGCGCACCGGTTGTGCCGGCTGCTCGGGTTGGGTCTGCTGGGCGTGACGAGCCGCGGGGCGGTGGAAATCCTGGTCGAGGCGGGACCGTACCGGCCGCGGCCGGACCGCCGGCGACGCGGGCTGCTGCTGGAGGAATTCACCCGCCGGCGCGGCGACCCGAACCGCGGTGGCTCGCCGGCGCGGCGCCGGCTGATGACCGCCTATCGCCAGCAGGCCCTGGATGTGGCCGCGGCACTCCGCGACGGACCACGCCGGCCGCGCGACCTGCGCGACCTGGCGCCCGATGCCGCCAGCATCCTGGCGCGCAACGTCTATGGCTGGTTCGTGCGCGTGCGGCGCGGGTGGTACGGGCTGACCGAGGAAGGACAGGCCGGGCTCAGGATCTGGCCGGCCGGCGACCTCACCGAAACGTCGCGATAGCCTCCCGCAAGGCGGCGTCGAACAGCGGCCCGACGCGCTGCTCGGTGAACCGTAACGGCACCGCCCGGACCGCCCGGGCGAAGCGCGCGCGCAATGCCGGACTTTCGAGCAGCATGCGCAGGTACCAGGCGAGAAGTTCCACATCGCCCACCGGGTGGATCAGCGCGTTGATGCCATGCCGCCAGACCCCCTCGTAGCATTCAAGATCGGCCAACACGACCGGCACGCCGAGCCACGCCGCTTCGACGGGAGCGATCGGCATGCATTCATCGCCGGAGGGCAGGCAGAACACGTCGCTCGATCGCAACCAGGCCGACAGGGCTTCCGGCTGGAGCCCACCGGTCAGTACGTAGCGGTCCGGATTGGCGCGAATGAGTTCATCGGCTGGCGGGTCCAGGCCGATATTGTCGCCGATCAGCACGCATTCCACCGGCGCGCCCTGCAACCTGGAAACCGCCTGCACCAGATCGGCCTGCCGCTTGCGCTGGCACAGCGTGCCGACGCAGATGACGCGGGCGCGGCCGGGCTGGCGTTCCATCGCCTGCGTTGGCGGCGGTGGCGGAATGACGTACGGAATCACCTCCACCCGGCCCGGCGGCAGGTTGCCCAGCAAGGGGGTCCAGATTCGCTCCACCACACCGCGGCTGGGAAAGATCAGCTTGCCCACGTGCGCCAGAGTCTGCATGGCCGACGGACGTGCGAACAGGCTGCTTACCCCGGCCCGGCCCTCGTGGATCCACCACACCGTCGGCACCCGCCCGACCAGTCGTTCCAGCATACCGGCGGCGAAGACGGTACAGCCGACGGCGACATCGTATTGGCCGCCGGCGATGGTGTTGACGATTTCCGCCCCGGTTTCGCGGAAAGCGCCGTCCAGGGCCGTCGCCGCGCCGGTCAGCCGAGGCGTCAGGATGGTCACGCTGTCGCCGCCGGCCCGCATCCGACGCACCAGGTGAAGCAGCGCCATCACGGCGCCGTTCAATGACAGCTCGTGGATTATGAAGAGCGCGCGCATGGTTCAACCCTAGCCGCACACCCGACGCGCCGAAAGCGCGATGATCAGTCAGGCATGAGCGGCCGAGGCTTTCATGCTCCGCGTCGTGCGATCCGCGACCCGTTTGGGCACATTGAATATGAGCATGGCCAGGATCACGACCGACCAGAACAGCGAGCACACCAGGATGGCGGGACCAAGCCCGATGACAGTCGTCAAGGCTCCGCCCCAGACCGGCGACAACCCGCCGGCAATGGACCCCAGGTTGTAGGTAATCCCCAATCCGGAGGCCCGGACATCGACATCGAAAAAGTCGGTTGTATATTTGGGATAAAGGCCAGCCACCCCCTGCCGGGTGAATTGCAGCAGGAACATGATGACGGCAAGGATGGCGAACGAATTTTTGACCGCGAACGCCGCGAACAGGAAAATCGTCGAGATCAGAATGGTCCAGATGATCGCCCTGGCCGTGCCGATCCTGTCAGCCAGGAATCCGCCGAACCAATACCCGAAGAGAGCGCCCAGATTGGCGATGAACATCATCTGGCCGATGCTGACCGGGTTGTACTGAATCGACCGCAGGTAGGTCGGCATCAGCGAGGTGATGGGCCACGTCATGCCGAAGCCGGCAAACTGCACGATGAACAGCGTCGCCGTCACCGGGAACCAGCGCCGGGAAAACAGTTGGAAGAAGGAAATCCCCGCCGCCTTGCCCTCTTTCCTGGCCTCCGCCCTGGCCTCTGTCCACTCGTGCGACTCAGGCAGGAAGTAGCGAATGAACAGGGTCAGGAAAGCCGGGGCGACGCCGATGAAAAACAGGGCTCGCCAGCCCCAGTTGGGGACGATGAGAGCATAGGCGCTTGAGCCTAGCATGCCGCCCATGGCCCAGCCGGAAACGATGAATCCACTGGCCTTGTTGCGCAAGTGCCGGGGCCAGCTTTCCAGCAGCAGCGTCGTTCCCGCGCTGTACTCCCCCGCCATGCCGATGCCGACCAACAGCCGGAACGCAAACAGCGACCAGTAGCTCCACGCCAGGCCACTGAGGAAGGTGGCGACCGAATACAGCAGCACGCCCCAGATCATGGCCTGCTTGCGCCCATTCCGGTCCGACATGCTGCCCAGAATCGCCGCCCCCAGCCAACGGGTCGCAAACGCGGCCAGGACCAAAGTCCCCGTCACCGCCAGGCTCAAATGGAATTCATCGGCAATGTTCGACAGCACATAGGTGATGAGAACGAAATCGAACCCGTCCAGCGACCACCCCATCCAGGCGCCCAACAGCGTATACCACTGAGTCTTGTTCAGTTCCCGATACCAGGGAATGACAATGGACGATCTCTCGGTGGCCATTTCGACTTCTCCAGGAACGAGTCCGGCTTTCGGCTCAGGCTTGGCTCGGCGGCGCGATCCTGTCGTGTGGCGACGGCCGTAGTTTGGTGGCAAGCCCATCCGCCTCCAACCGGTCCTGCAGGGTCTGGACCAGGCTGTTCCGGGCCTCAAGGCCATGTCGGGCAAGCAACCCGGCGTATGTCCCGGCGGCCTGCCCGAGCTGACCCGCCGGACTCATGTTGCGCGTGTACTTGTCGGCGTCATGCGTGACCGAAACGCAGCGCCCGGCAGCGATCAGGTTCCGGCACTGGTCCATCAGCATCGAGCGCAGGGGAAACTCGAAATGGATCAGGTCCATAATCATTTCCCGGGCCCATCGATCGTCCTTCGAGCCTTCATGTCCGCGCTCGGGCCCGTGCACCTCGGCGGTGCCGTAGTTCGTGTGGGTCAACACCGCGACGGAGTCCTCGAATTGGCGGCCCGCGGCGATGTCGGCATAGGTCAAAACGTACTGGCCACGAATTCGCCTGGTTTCCCGCACGCCCAGGAAGCTGGAGCTTTGCACCAGCATGCTGTTTTCGAAGCCCGGCAACAGCACCTTGCATACCGTCATGAGCTGCTGAAGCTGACGGCGGCCCTCGGTTTCGGCCCGCGAGATCTGGCGGGCGTCGGTTCCGTCGAGGTCGTAAATCCGGGTGGAATTCAGGGTGACCAGCGCATGCTCTTGCTGCCCTGGTTCGAAGGTGGCGTTGAAGCGCAGATAGTTCACCGGAACATCCGCCGAGAGCAGACCGCGCCGCCTGGCTTCGTCAACGATCGAGAAGAATCCATCGATGCGCAGTATGCCGGCTTGCAGATCGACGACGCACCGGCCCGGATCGCCGGCGACATCCGAGCGATGCGTGTCGATCCATTCCTTCATCCGCCGCAGGTTGACGTTGCCAACCAGCCCCATGACGGTTGCCGGCCGCATGGCGCCGTCTTCTTCCCGCCCCTTGACGACGGGAACGCCGGCCCGCGCCGCAATATCGCCGTCGCCAGTGGCATCGATCACAACCTTGGCGGCGATGGCGTGTCGCCCGGACTTGTTCTCCACGACCACGGCCTTGAGCACATCGCCGGCAAGGATCGTGTCCGAAATCCAGGTGTGATAGAGAATGTCGGCGCCGGCCTTGAGGACGAACTGTTCGGCGGCGACCTTGTAGGCTTCGACATCCCACGGCACGACCAGGCCACGGCCGGCGCTGCCCTTCTCCGCCAGATAGCCGAAAAACTCGGCGGGAAATCCGGTCAGCTCGGCAAACGGCGTCGTGATCAGCCCCATCAGCGAGCCGGTTGCGGTGCCGCCGAGATAGCCCGCCCTTTCCACGACCAGCGTCCGGGCACCAGACCGCGCGGCGGCAACCGCGGCGGCGATGCCGGAGACACCGCCGCCACAAACCAGGACATCGACGTCATCAAGGACGCGAAGCACTCCACTGCCGGAGTACGGTATTGAACGATCTGCGTCCGCAGCCCGCATGGATGCTTCTTTCGAGCCCGATTGTTCCCGCCCCGCCGTGTGGAGCGGAGTCGCCTAGCCGACCGTGATCGGCTTGTCCGGGAAGCAGAGTTGGTCGCGGCTGCGCCAGCTCGGGCGGACGTAGTTGATCTCCATCAGGCGGCGCACGCCGATGATGGTGCGCGGCTCGAAGCCATGCCAGGTGTTCGCGCCGGGGATGAAGATCGTGGCCGAGTTGAACGCGCCCGACGAACGACCGACCCATTTGAGGTCGTTATCGTAGATGTCGGTGCCCCATTCGGTCGCGTCCGGACCGGTAAACAGGTAGATCACCATCGAGAACAGCTTCTCGGGGATGTCGTGGTGCGGCTCCAGCCAGGCGCCATCCACGTCCTGGATGTATTCCATGCGGAGATAGCTGCCGGCGACGTCGAATTCGCAGGTCTCGGCCATCAGGCGCGCCACGTCCGGGCGTTGCAGCGCCTCGCTGAGCACCGCACAGGTCGGAAACCGCTCGCGCATGGAAGGGGTCAGGAAGCAACGCTGGCTGTTGTAGGTGCCGCGCGTGCCATCGGTGCGGCCCAGCACCACCGGGGCGATCGGCAGAGTCAGCATGCCGGTGCAGATATCGATCGGCAGCACATCCTTCAGCAGCCAGTGCCGGTACGGCTGATCGTCGCGGCGTGATTCGCGGACGGAGCGGCTGAAGTGCCGCGCCATCTCGTCAACGGTCGGAACCGGTGGATAGGTGCTCATGAGAACAGCTTCCGCGGAGCCCACTCGACGATCTTGCGGGTGATCAGATTCGACTTGGCGAGAGCGCTGGCGCGGTGGCGCACGTATTCCTTGCGCACGTACCAGTCGGAGTCGACGTAGCAGAGTTGCAGGCTGACGCGCTGCCCCTTCTGCGGCAGGAAGCCGTGGTAGGAATGGTCACACACGCGGAACATCAGCATCTTGCCGAACTCGGGCGGATATTCGAAGGCGCAGTCCTCGCGGTTGTTGCTGCGCAGTATCCGCAGCTTGCCGCGTTCGTACGGCCATTCGCGGCTGAAGCCGAGCAGCACGGTGATGATCTTGTGCTTCGAATCCGGATGCGAGTAGCCCTCGTTGTAGGCGCCGGTCGTATTGCCCATCATGACGATGCAGGACGGCCGCTTGCTGAGGTCCACGTCGAACTTGCGCTCGACGAGATGGCGGAACCGGTCGCTCTGCAGATCCTTGACCACCAGGGCGAATTGCGGCCCGTATTTCAGGTCGGGCAGGCCGTAGCTGCCGCGCCACGGGATCTGCGGCACATCCGGCAGCACCTTTTCCTTCAGCGCGGGGTCGATCGCGTTGTCGATATAGGTGTAATCGTAGGGGTCACGGCGCAACTCGGCGGCTGCGATGGCCGCCTCATTGAGCATGACGAACGGGGCATCGCTGGTTGCCATAAGTCACCTCCGTCTCGCGGGGAATTGACACGGCGGCGGGATAGCAAAAAAAGGACAGCCTCCCGCCCCGCGGGCCCCGCGTCAGCTGACCATGGGGGAGGCGGGGGGGGGCTGCCTTGATATCGGTCAATAGGCGCAAAAACAGAATTAATGCGGTTTCGGTGCTATCGTCCCCGCCTGCCTTCACCCCAGCCTCCGGGTGGTCTCCGCCGGGGGGAGACAAGTTCAAATAACCAACTACATACAAATTTTGAGAGTCGATTTTTTACCAGTAGAGGGATAAAGTTTTGCAAAGTTGGTCTTTTTGCTGGTGCCGTTCGGTCAGGAGCCTCTCATGTCAGGTAGCGAGATCCTTTTCAACGGCATCAACGCCAGCGGCCAATACGAGCTTTGGGCGGTCAAGCCGTCGGGCAGCGTCAGCCAAATCACCAACGTCGCCGGCGCGAATACGACCATCGGGCTCGATCCCGCTGATCTGACGGTATTCGGCACCAAGGTGTATTTCGCCGGCCTCGACGCCGCCGGTAACGCGGGCCTGTGGGAGACCAACGGCACCTCGGCCGAAACCCAGGAGCTCGGACTGGGTGTGTCCGCGCTCGATCCCTCCGATCTGACGGTCGTCGGCAACCAGCTCTGGTTCTTTGGCAATGGCGGCTTGTGGGAGACCGATGGCACGGCGGCGGGAACCCACTTGCTGGTTGCCGGGCTCAGCGGCTCCGACATGACCGTCTTCAACGGCAAGGTCATGTTCAGCGGCCTCAATGGCGGCCTGTGGGAAACCGACGGTTCGTCGGGGGGCACGCAGGAAATCGCCGGGACCGCTACCGCCGGCACGGGCCTGGGCTCGTACGACAGCTACCCCTACGCCGTTGCCCCCGGCGGGTTGCAGCCTTACGGCATGGTCGTCTTGAACGGCGAACTCCTGTTCGGCGGCTCGACCGAAATGACGTACACACCTTATGGCGGAAGTCCCATTACGATCCAAGCGGAGAATCTGCTCGCGTACAACGGCTCATCGTTCCAGGTAATTTCAGGTGAATATCCCGGAGGCGACGAGCCAATAGGTTCAAACGGGGCGGAATATTCATCGGTAGGTAGTATCACCCTTTATGATACCGGATCCAGTCTTTACTCCCCAGGGGAGGTTTTGGGTTATTTCCAGGGTGATTACTACGGTTTCCTGGGCGGTGGGTTGGATTTTACCGACGGCACGGCGGCGGGCACGGGCACATTCTTCGGCGCCCCGACCTTCCTGGTTTCCGGGCAAGGATTCCCCGATCCCACCGACCTGACGGTCTGGGGCGGTGGCTTGGTATTCGCCGGCGCCAACCCCGACGGACCCGGCATTAGCCTGTGGCTGACCGGCGGGCCGACGCCTGCGGAAGGCACGGTCGTCACCGCGTTCTGCGAGCCCCTCGGCTTCATGATTACCGGAGCCGATGCCAGCGGCTCCGGGCTCAATCCGCATGACATGGTGGACCTCGACGGCGTCCTCTACTTCAACGGTACGGATGCGGCCGGGCACGCCAATCTGTGGGCGGAAACAATCCAGTATAACGTTCTGCACGACGACCCGTGGGATCCCCAGCCGCAAACGCTTTGGTCGCTGGTCGGCGGTGAAGTCTACGTCAGCGGGGCGAACGCCGACGGCCTCGACCCCGACATGCTCGCCGCGCCCTACACGCCGATCACCGCCCAGGTGGCGGAAGAGTACACGGCCGACCCGGCCAGCGCTCCCGCACCCGATTTCAGCTACGCCGTCACCGATGTCGCAGCCAACATCGAAGCGCTGACCCCGGCCCAGCTCAGCGGCCTGTCCGGGATCGACGATTCCGGCATCGTTGCCACCGACGCCTCGCTCGCCTTCACCGTTCTCCAGGCCGAAGCGATCGAAGACCCGATCTACGTGACCGTCCCGACCGGCGACGGCGTCACCGTCACCGACACCGCCGGCGCCATCGAGGCGATGACTCCGGCCGAAATCGCCGCCCTGTGGACCAGCGGCTTCACCGGCATCACGGCGAATGCCTCGGTCTTCTTCAGCGTGGCCCAGGCCTTGGCGCTGGAGCCAGGCACGCTCCTGGTGAGCGTGCCCTCGGGCGATAGCGTCAGCGTCCTGGATGGCGCCGCCGCCATCGAAACCCTGACGGCGGACCAGATCACCCTGCTGGCCGTGTGTGGCATCACCGCAATCACGGCGAGCGACGCCTCGGTCGTGCTCACCGTCGCCCAGGCGCTGGCCCTCGATGGCGTCTCGCTCCACGTTGCCGTGCCCCTGCACGATACGGTGACTTTCGCCGACACCGCCGCCGACATCGAGGCCCTGACATCGGCGCAGATCACCGCGCTGGCGGCCTACGGTGTCACCGCAATCGCGGCGACCGACACCTCGGTCGCGCTCACCGTCACCGAGGCGCTGGAACTCGCAGGCGCCTTAATTAAGATTACCGTCCCTTCAGGCGATACGGTCACCGTCGCCGACGTCATTGCCACTGTCGAGTTCCTGAGCGCGGCGCAGATCACCGCGATGGCGGCGATCGGCCTGACGGTCACCATCGCCGACACCGCCGGCGACATCGAGGCCATGCTGGCCGCGGGAGGGCTGGGCGGACTTCTCGCCGAAGGCGTGACCGCGATCGCGGCAACCGACGCCTCGGTGGTGCTCACCATCGCCGAGGCCCAGGCACTCCAAAGCGCGCCGTTCCAGGTTACCGTGCCCGCGGGCGACACGGTCAGCGTCGCCGACACCATCGCCAATATCGATGCCCTGAGCCCGACGCAGATCGCCGCGCTGGCCAGGCAGGGCCTGCCGACGATCACCGTCGCCGACACCGCCGCCAACATCGAGGCCATGGTGGCCGCGGGCGGGCTCGGCAAGCTTCTGGCCCAGGGGGTGAGCGCCATCGCGGCAACCAATGCCTCGGTGGTGTTCACCGTCGCCGAGGCCGTCGCGCTCGAAGCGACGCCGATCGTCGTGACCGCGCCCGGTCATAGCGTGGGCGTCGCCGATACCGCGGCCGCCATCTGCGGCCTGACCGCCGTCGAGATCGCCGCGCTGCCGGCGATCGGGGTAGCCGCCATCACCGCGACCGACGCCTCGGTTGCACTCACCGTCGGCCAGGCGCTGGCCCTCGAAGCCGTCTCGCTCGCGGTTGCCGCGCCCGGTCATAGCGTGGGCATCGCCGATACCGCGGCCGCCATCCGCGGCCTGACCGCCGTCGAGATCGCCGCGCTGCCGGCGATCGGGGTTGCCACCATCACCGCGACCGACGCCTCGGTTGTGTTTACCGTCGCCCAGGCGCTGGCCCTCGCCGGCGCCTCGCTCCACGTCGCCGTTTTCGCGGGTAGTACGGTGAGCTTTGCCGACACCGCCGCCGACATCGAGACCCTGACATCGGCGCAGATCGCCGCGCTGGCGGCCTACGGCGTGACCGCCATCGCGGCGAACGCCTCGGTTGCGCTCACCGTCGGCCAGGTGGTGGCACTCGATGGCGCCGCGCTCGGCGTTACCGTGCCTGCGGGCGACACGATCACCGTTGCCGACACCGCCGCCACCATCGCGGCCATGACCACGGGCCAGATCGCAGCGCTTGTGGCCTATGGTGTGACCGCGATCGCGGCGACCAACGCCTCGTTGCTGTTCACCGTCGCCGAGGCCCAGGCTTTCGCCGCCGCGCCGTTTTTCCTGACCGCACCGCACGGCGATGCGGTGGCCATCGCCGACAGCTACATCCATATCCCCGCCCTGACCGCGGCGCAGATCGCCGCGCTGACAGCGCGTGGCCTGACCGCGATCACCAGCGCCGGCCCGGTGACTCTCACCGCCGCCCAGGCCGAGGCACTCGAGGCCGCGTCGCTGCCAATTACCGCCGAGCCAGGCTATGGGCTGTCGGTGTCCCTCACTGACACCGCTGCCGCCATCGAGGCGCTGAGCCCGGCGCAGATCGCCGCCCTGCCGACGATCGGGGTACAGTCCGCAATCACCGCAACCGGCGGCGCGGTCACCCTCACCGTCGCCCAGGCCGAGGCGCTCGCGGGCACGAAGCTTGGGTTTGCCGCCCAGTACCCGTATTCGGTGAGCATCGCCGACACCGCAGCCACTATCGAGACCATGCTGGCCGCGGGCCAACTCGACAATGTCGTTCAATATGCCGGCGTCACGACCATCACGGCGAACGACGCCTCGGCCGTGCCGCTCGTGCTCAACGCTGCCGAGGCCGTGGCACTCGAAAGCTTCCCGTCGATTTACCTCAGCTCGCTGAACGGCACGGTGACGATCCTTGACACCGCAGCCCATATCGAGGCCCTGACTCCGGCGCAACTCCAGTCGCTGGACGCGTCCCTGATCACGGTAACCAACGCATCGCTCACCTTCAGCGTCGCCCAGGCCGAAGCGGTTGTGCCACACCTCGTCGTGACCATGCCCACGGGCGATACGGTGACCATCACCGACACCGCGACCAACATCGAGACCATGATGGGCGCAGGCGATTTCGCCGATGTCGCGTGGTTTTCCCACGTCGCCGCGATCACGGCGTTCGACGCCTCGGTCGCCCTCACCGTCACCGGGGCCGTCGCGCTTGAAGACACGTATGGCGTTACGATCCCCGTCAGCGTGCCCGCGGGCGACAGCGTCACCATCGCCGATACCGCCGCCGATATCGCGACCCTGACCCCGGGCCAGATCGCCGCGCTGCCATCGATCGGTGTTGTCGCCATCACCATCGCCGATAGCGAAACCGATATCGACACCCTGACCGCCGCACAGCTCGCCGCGCTTCGGGCCATCGGGGTCACCGAAATCGAGGAAGCAAGCCTGACCGGCACAGGCTCGATCACGATCGCCAGCGGCATGACGCTGGACGTCAGCGGACCGGTATCCGCCACGCAGACAATCGTCTTTGCCGGCACCGGCGGGGTGCTCGATGTCGGCGATGTGCCGGATATGGCAGGCGAGATCAGCGGCTTTGTCCCGGGCGGTAGCATCGATTTGCCCGGCGCCACCTACGACGTCACCGCCACCGCCAGTCTCGGTGCCGATAACCTGCTGACCATCACGGAGAACAGCGGCACCGACACTCTGCAGCTCGATCCGGCGCAGTATTTTCTGAGCGAAAATCTCGTCCTCACCGCCGACGCGGGCGGCGGGACGGAGATCGGCCTGGTTCAGATACCCATCGCCAATGACCAATCCGTTCCGTCCGGCCAGACCGCTGACGGCGCCACGGTGGTCGGCGCCGGCACGGTTGACGTCAGCGGCACGCTCGACGGCGGCAACGTCGGTGCCGGCGGCACGGTGGAGGTCGAGTCCGGCGGGACGACTTCAGGCATAACCATCAACGATGGCGGCATGCAGGTCGTCCATGACGGTGGCACGCTCGACAGTGCCGTCATCAACGGCGGCGGCTTGCTGGACCTGGCGACCGGCGGTGCCGACGTTGGCGCGATCACCTTCGGCACCATCAGTGGCACGTTGCAAATCGACGACACGATCATGCCCAGTGGCACGATCTCAGGGTTTGCCGAGAGCGATACGATCGATTTGACGGCCGTCACTTACGGCGCCGCCGCCACCGCCAGTCTCGGCGCCGACAACCTGCTGACAATCACGGAGAACGGCGGCACCTACGATCTGCAACTCGATCCGGCGCAATATTTTCTGAGCGAGAATTTCGTCTCCAGCCCCGACGCGGACGGCGGGACGGATATCACCCTGGTTCAGCTGCCCATCACCGATTATGAGGCCGTTACATCCGGCCAGACCGTTGACGGCGTCACGGTGGGCAACAACGGCACGGTGGATGTGCAAAGCGGCGGCACGCTCAACAGCGGGATCGTCAACGCCGGCGGCACGGTGGATGTGGAGAGCGGCGGGGCGACCAATTTCACCACGGTGAGCAACGGCGGCTACGAGATTGTCTCCGGCACAGCCGTCGGCACCACTGTGAGCGGCGGTGGCATCGAGGGTGTGTTCGCTGGCGGTGTGGCCAGCGGCACTGTCGTGACCAGCGACGGCGCGGACTATGTGTGGTTCGGCGGCACGGCCAGCGACACCACCGTGAGCAACGGCGGCTTCGAGGTCGTGTATGACGGCGGCACGGCCAGCGGCACCACCGTGAGCAGCGGCGGCGAGGAGGCTGTCTATAATGGCGGCACCGCCAGCGACACGACCCTGAGCGGCGGCATCGAGGATGTGTCCGGCACGGCCATCGGCACCACCGTGAGCAGCGGCGGTTACGAGGTTGTGTCCGCCTACGGTACGGCTGTCGGCATTCTGCTCAGTGCCGGCAGCACCGCAGTGCTCCGCGACGGCGCGGTGGCCAGCGGCGGGATCGTGTTCGCGGGCAGCGGTGCCGAGTTGGAGATTGGCGGCACGGTCATGCCGGCCGCCACCCTTTCCGGCTTCGCGACCACCGACACGATCGACCTGGCCAATGTGGCGTATGCGTCCGGCGGCCACGCCACTCTGCTTTCCG